>JBIKLM010000002.1:0-43527 GCA_044359835.1 Planctomycetota bacterium | reverse complement strand
CGCTCCTGCTGGGCACCCTGGGCTACCTCTGGACCGCTGGACAACCGCTGGATCCACGCGCATTCGCGCAGGTGCTCTTCATCGGGCTGGCCGCCCTGACGGTGCCGCACATGTTTGTGACCCTGGTCCTCGACCAACAGCTGGAGTCGAGTCGGGGAAAGGCCTCTTGTCCGCGCTGACAGGCTGAGAAAAATCGACTCGGGCTGCGCCCGAGCAGTCAAACCAGCCTGTCAGCATGCCTTTCGGCCGCCATCCGGCGGCCGCAGAGGCTGGGATCGTCGCTACGCGCCGATTTTTTCCCAGCCTCTGAGCCCCTTGCTCGGCCGCTGGACGGCGCCCTGGGCTTCCTCCGTGGTGAGGCGCAAGCCCGAAGGGCCCTGTGGCGGCAAACACCCTCACCTCGAGGGTGATCAGAGGCGCCAGGCCAGGTGGCGGTCATGGTCCTGTGATCGAAGCACTCCCAGGACCTCATCCTGCAGCCTGGAGGGCGTCCGGATGCACAGGTGCGACCGAGCGAGGACGGCGATTCCCCGAACCGATGGTTTGCTGCCGCGGGGCAGCAGGCAGTCGGGAGGCCGTCCGGCTCCGCGGGGGCGGAGCCGGGCGGGCGCGGGGAGCCGGTCAGAACTGGTTCCAGAGGTACTGGTTGGTGACCTCGTGGTGGAACTGGACTTCGGCGATCTTGACGCGCGTGCCGAGGGCCTTGGGGCAGCGTTCGGCTTGGGCGATCTTGAGTTCAGCGAACTTCTCGTGCACGGCGGGGCCGAAGAGGGTCTTGGCCCAGTCAGAGGACTTGAAGGCGTCGATGGCCTTTTGGATGTTGTCGGGCAGGAAGCGGGTGCGGGTGCGCTTGCCCTCGTCCTTGGGGTCGCTGTCGGGGCCTTCGAAGCCGGTGCGGAAGACGGTGTAGAGGGTCTGGTAGATGTTGGTGTCCGGACCGACCGAGCGCACCTCGATGCGCGCGCTCTTCTCGTTGCCCAGCGGGATGCGGATCATCGAGCCGCGGTCGACCGGCGAGACCTTGATCTGGTTGGGAGCTTCGAAGTGCGGGTCCAGGCGCCGGTAGGCGTTGACGCTGGGGTTCAGGACCAGGCAGATGTCCGTGGCCGCGTTGAGAATGCGGTCGATGAACTCCCAGGCCAGCTTGGAGACGCCGTCCTGGCCCTTGGGATCGTGGAACAGGTTCTTGCCCTTGCGGCTGACCGAGATGTTGGTGTGGGCGCCGGAGCCGTTGATGCCGACCACGGGCTTGGGCAGGAACGAAGCGGTCATGTCCATGCGCGCGGCGATCTGGCGGCAGAGCAGCTTGTAGAGCTGGTACTGGTCCGCGGCGATCAGGGCCTCGCTGTAGGAGAAGTTCATCTCGAACTGGCTGGGAGCCACCTCGGGGTGGTCTTTTTCGTTCGAGAAGCCCATGGCGCGCTGGGCCTCGGCGGCGGCGTCGATGAACTGGCGCAGCGGATCGCTGGGCAGCGAGTGGTAGTAGCCGCCGGTCGAGACATACTCGAAATGGCCGGTCTCGTGGAAATGGCGCTCGGCGTCGCGGCCCTTGAACAGGAAGCCCTCGATCTCGTTGGCGGCGTAGCAGGTGGACCCGTCGAGCTTGAAGCGCTCGCCCAGGAAGCGCTTGAGCTGGGCGCGCATGTCGCCCTCGTAGATGCGTCCGTCGCGGCCGAAGACCTCGCCGAAGACCAGCACCTT
Organism: Planctomycetota bacterium; assembly: GCA_044359835.1. Classification (GTDB taxonomy): domain Bacteria; phylum Planctomycetota; class UBA1135; order UBA1135; genus JBIKLM01. The sequence goes on along the minus strand of JBIKLM010000002.1, from coordinate 41,826 downwards.
GCCCGGCCCGAACACGTCCGAAGGCAGCCAATAGAAGGCCGACCAGTCGATGCCCAGGCGCAGGTCGCTCTCGGACTGCACGGAGAACCCGCGGATCGAGCTGCCGTCGAAGGTCAGGTTGTCGTAGCTGCCGAGCAGGAACTTCTTGTCGTAGTCCAGCATGTGCAGGCGACCTTCGAGGTCGGTGAAGCACACGGTCACGGCCTTGACGAAGGGCTCGGCTTCGAGGTCGGCGATGCGCAGCTTCTTCATGCGCTCGGGATCGAGGCGCTCGAGGCGCTGGGCCTTGATGGCCAGGTTGCGAGCCTCGAGCTCGTCGTAGGGGATCTCGAGGAACTGCCGCAGGGGGGCCTTTTCGGCCGGGGCGGGGGCAGCGGCGGGCTTGGAGCGGGAGGCGGCGGGGCGGGGGGCGCGGGAAGCCATGGCGAAGAGTCTGGGGGGGTAGGCCGGTCGATGGGCACCGAACCGATTGCGATCCGGCTAGTTAACCTAAATCGGCCGAGGTTTAGTCTAAGTGACAAGGATTTTAGGGCAACGATCCCATTGGGGATAGGGGCCCGGAACGCCTCCCCAGGGCGGCGCCGCGGCGGCCGGGCGGTCCTGGGGAGGCCGACCGAGCCCCACGGGTCGCGCGCGCCCGAGCCCGCGCTCCGCCGGGCAGGGGCCAGGGCGCAGGGGAACTCCCCGAGAAAGGACCATCGCTCCCCGGGGGGACCCGCCCCGGGGCTTGCGACCGGCAGGCGGTACGGACCCTCTCAAGAACCTGGGCCGGTCGGGCCGGACCGGCGCCGCAGCGGTCGCGGGCAAAAGACCGCAGAGGGTCCCCAAGAGCCCTTCATACAACTCCCAGATGGGCCTCAGAGGCCCCTGGCCGCGTCCGACTAGAAGGCCTGGTCGACGATCCGTAGCTCGGAGGGGCCGCTGAGGAACAGCTCGCCGCTGGCCGACAGGAACAGGGCCTGCCCGCTGAGGGCGCGGAAGGCCACGCCCGGGGGCAAATTGGGGGCGGTCAGCTCGCTGACCAGCACCCCGGCCGGGTTCAGGCCGGGGATCGGCAGCAGCGCCAGGCTGGCCAGGTCCAGGTGCGGCGCGAACAGGCTGGGTTCCAGGAAGCTGCCGGAGCCGCTGGCCAGGGAGACGAACAGCCAGGCCAGATCACCCGGCTGGCCGGCGAGCACGATCGCGGTGCTCTGCTGCTCGCGCACCAGTCCCGATAGGCCCAGGCTGCGGGCCTCGGCCGTCACCACATCGACCTGGCCCGCCGTGACCACCTGGCTGGGCCCGGTCGCGCCGGCAGGCTCGGGGCAGCCGGGCAGCGGCTGGCCGCCGAGGCCCCCCGCCAGGTCGCTGCTGATCAGCACCAGGCGCGAGCTGCCCTGGGTCTGCTCCACCACCACCCCGGCGCCACCGGCCTGCATCGGGATGCAGGGCTGGAAACCGATGGTCGAGTTCTGGCCGCCGCGGCCGCCCTTCAGGCTAGCCCCTTGCGCCAACACGAAACCGCTCTTGAGCACCAGCCCGGGCCCGCCGACGCTGGTGCTCTGGCTGAGCAGGGTCCAGTCCTTGCCCTGAGAGCCCACCACGGCGCTATCGAACAGGTAGACCTGGGCCGCCAGCACCTGCACGCCCGCGTTCGGCTGAAACACCGAACTGCCCACCGGCAGGAACGGGCCGCCGCCGCGCAGCAGGCAGCGCACGAAGCTGACCGAATTCGAGTTGGAGACCGAAACCGCAGCTCCCACGGACCCGGTGATCTCGCAGTCCTCGAAAAGCACGGCGCCGCTGCAATTGGCGATCTCCGCCGTGGGCAAGGGGTCCGGCACGGCGATGCGGAAATCGATGCCGCGCACGACCACGCGCTGATTGGCAGCCAGGTTGCGCACCTCGATGGCGCGATCGAAGGGGATCCCGGGGGGGAACACCGCGAACAGGAACACCTCCGCGGCCGGATCCCCCACCAGGGTCAGGGACTTGGCCTGCACGTCGAAGGGCGGATAGGTGCCCGACTGGACCAGGATCAGGTCCCCGTCGGCGGCGGCGTCGACCGCCGCCTGGATGGTGGTGAGCGGACCCTGGGGGCTCACCGTCCAGACCTGCTGGGCGAGGACCGCGGGGGCGAGCATGGCGGGGGCCAAGAACGCAACGATCGAGAGCGGGCTTTTCATGGAAACGTGAGTGAGAGACGAGTTCAGGGCGATCGAAGGTTGAGACTATCCCCCCGGGCCCAGTCGGGTGGGCCGTCCCGGGGCGGCCCCCTTGGGGACCATAGCGGGCCCTGGTCAGTGCGGGTTTCTGGCAGCCGCAGCGGCCCGGGCGAGGGCCTGCGCGGGCAAGGCCCCTGAGCGGGGAACCGGCGCGCCGCATTCGCGGATGGGGCAGAGGCCCGTCCAGGTGCGTGCAGGGGCGGCGCGCAGCGCCGGGCAGCGGCCGGCTGGTGGCTGCGCGGCGATCGGAGCGCTTCGGGCGCGGCGGTTTGGCCGCGGGGGGCGGGTTGCCGGCGGATCGCGCTCGCCCGAGGCCGCCCCACGGTCCGAAAGGACGCGGGCTTGGTGCGCCCTCTCGCCGGGCCCAAGATGGCGCCATGAGCGCCGCCGAGCCGACCGGCCCCCGCATCTTGGTGCTCGGCGCGGGCCTGGCGGGCCTGGCTGCGGCGCGGTTGCTGGCCAAGGCCGGCGCCGTCGTGGCGCTGTGGGAAGCGGAGAGCGAGCCGGGCGGGGTTGTGCAGAGCGCGGCGGCGGAGGGGTTCCTGTTCGAGCTCGGTCCCAACACGGTGCCGCAGAGCGCGGCGCGCGTGCAGAGCTTGGCCAAGGAGCTGGGTCTGGACGGCGAGCTGATCCAGAGCTCGGACCTGGCGGCGCGGCGCTTTTTGTTCTTGGACGGTCGGCTGCAGGCCCTGCCGGCCTCGCCGCTCGAGCTCTTGCAAACACGGGTGCTGTCGGGGGCCGGCAAGCTGCGGCTGCTGTCGGAGCGCCTGCGGCGCTTCGAGCCGCCGCCGCCGGGGGCGCCGGAGCCCTCGTTCCACGAGCTGGTCGAGGCGCGCTTCGGGCCCGAGGTGGCCGAGCGCCTGGCCGGCGCCTTCGTGCGCGGCATCTACGCGGGAGACGCGCGCCGCCTGGGGGCGCGCAGCGCCTTCCCGCGCCTGTGGCGGCTGCTCGAGCAGCACGGCAGCGTCCTGGCCGGAGTGGCGGCGGCCGCGCGGGCCCAGCGCGGCGGGGGCCCGCGGCCGAGCCGGGCTCAGCGCCGCGCGCGGGCGGCGCTGCTGTCCCTGCGCGGCGGCTTCGGCGACCTGGTGCGGGCCCGGGCGGCGGACCTCGGGCCGCGGCTCGAGCTCGGTCGGCGCGCGGTGCGCCTTCTCCGCGGGCCGCGCGGCTTCGAAATCGAGGACCAGCGGGGCGGGCGGGCGGAGGCCGAGCGCCTGCTGCTGGCCCTGCCGGCGGGCGCGGCGGGGCGCCTGCTGGCGCCGATCGCACCGCGGGCCGCGGCGCTGCTCTCCGGCATCCGCCACGCCGCGGTGCACACGCTGCACCTGGGCTTCCGCGCCGCGGACTTCGAGCTCGACGGCCGCTCGGCGCTGCCGGCGGGCTTCGGCTTCCTGGTGCCGCCGGGCGAAACGGGGCCGGCGGCGCCGCGCTGCCTGGGGGCGCTGTTCCCGAGCCAGATCTTCCCCGGGCGGGCGCCGGCCGGTTGCGTCTCGGCGTCGCTGTTCTACGCGTCGGAGACCCTGGCGGCCGACCCGCGCGGCGGGGTGGCCCTGGCCCTCGAGGACCTGGCGCGGGGCCTCGGTCTGCCGCGGCCGCCGACGCCGCTGGTGGCGCTCGAAAAACACTGGCCCCAGGGCATCGCCCAGGCGGAGGTGGGGCATGGGCAGCGGCTCGATGCCCTGCGGGCGACGCTGGCCGAGGAGCTGCCCGGGGTCGAGCTGGCCGGCGGCTACGCAGGCGGCGTTTCGGTCGAGGACACGCTGCAGGGCGGCGAGCGGGCGGCGGAGCGGTTGCTCGGGCGGCCGGCGGCGGGGCGGTGATGGGCTGATCGCGGGCGCTGGCGGGGCTGCCGCGGGGGCCGGCGCGAGGCTTGGGGGCGAGGCGGGTGGGCGCACCGCGGTTCGCTGCCCCAGGAGGCAAAGGCGCGGCGGGGCCCGCAGCGCGGGAACTCGGGCTCTTCGGAGGCCCGGGGCCCGCCCGGGGGGCGCGCCCGAGGCGGGAACTGCGGAGGGGGGCACGGGGCGGGGCTTCCAGGCCGGAGCGGGCGCCCTGGGGGAATCTGGCCTGCGCCGCCGGCACACACGGACATCCCTGGGGCAACGGCTGAGGGCGGTCGCGCAGTCCGGAGCCGGTCGGACCGGCGCCGCTGGTGCGCAGCAGTGGCCCTGGCGCTCAGCGGTGGCCACGGCGCGAGGCTTGGCCGGGGCCCAAGGCGCTGTGGGCAGGCGGACCTTCCCGCCGCGCCAGGCTCCCAAGCGATGCCGAGCAGCGGGGCCGCGCGGGCGCCGGCGGTCTGCCGCCTGAACTCGTGCCGGACGGGCCGCCCGGTTTCCAGCCCTGGCCGCCGGGCCTCGACCCAGCGAAGGTTTCCGGAGAGCCTTGGAAACTTAGGCTGATCCGACTTACGTCCGATGGCATGCCGGCCGCCGGGGCATGCTGGGCGACGGCGAGCTCCCGCGATGATCCAGGCCCTTTCGACCCTGCTGCCGTGCCTGTACCTCGGGCTGGTGGGGCTGTGCTGGTCGGCCTTCCGGGCGGCGGACGAGACGCGCCTCTTGGGCGCGCGGCGGGTGCTCCTGCTGGGGGTCCTGGCGGCGCACACGGCGCTCCTGGCGGCGCGCTTCGCAGCGGTCCCGGGCATGCCCTTCCTGGGGGGCTTCGCGGCGCTCTCGCCCCTGGCCCTCGCGATCGCCCTGCTGCACGCCTGGTTCGCGCGGGTCGAGCGCGGCCAAGCCGCCTCCGCGGCGATCACCTACGCCGCCGCCTTCCTGCTGCAGCTGTGCTCCTCGGCCTTCGCGCCCCTCGAGGTGATCGAGGCCCACGACCGCCCGCCCCTGTTCTATGCCCTGCACGTCGGCAGCGCGCTGATCGCCAGCGCGGCCCTGGCGATCTCCGGCATCGACGGGGTGCTCTACCTGATGCTTTATCGCCAGATGCGGCGCCGGCGCTTCGGGCCGCTCTTCGACGCGCTGCCCTCCCTGGATCAGCTCGCCCGCCGCATGCGCCGCGCGGCCGGCTTCGCCTGCCTGCTGTTGGCGGTCGGCGTCAACGCCGGCATCTGGTGGGCCCACCGCGCCGAGGTTCCGGGCTTCACCTACCGGGACCCCTTCGTCCTGGCGCTGATCGGCCTGATGCTGCATTTCGGTTTGGTGGCCACCTCGGGCTGGATCCCGTTCCTGACCGCGCGGCGCGCTTCGCTGGCGGCGGTCTCGGGGTTGGCGCTGCTGCTGGCCGCATTGGGTTATTCGCTGCTGCCGAGGAGCTTCCATTGGGTGAATTGAGCCTCGATCCGAGCCTCCTGCTGGTGGGTCTGTCGCACCGCAGCGCAAGCCTCGAGGTGCGCGAGCGCCACGCCGTGCAGCCGGTCGAGCTGGAGGCGCGCCTGGCCGGCCTGCTGGCGGCGCCGGCCATCCGCGAGGCCTTCCTGCTCTCGACCTGCAACCGCACCGAGGTGCTGGTGGCCACGACGGATCCGGCGGCGGCGCAGGCCCACGTCGAGCGGTTGGTGTTCCCCAACGCGCGCCCGGACGAGCTGTACACCCACAGCGGCGTGCGCGCGCTGCTGCACGTGTTCCGCGTCGCCGCGGGCCTCGATTCGCTGGTTCTCGGCGAAACGCAGATCCTCGGGCAGATCAAGGAGGCCATGGAGGCGGCGCGGCGGGCCAAGGCCCTGGGCGGCGAGCTGTTCCCGCTGCTCGGCCAGGCGCTTTCGGCGGCCAAGCGCGTGCACACGGAGACGCCGGTCGGGCGCGGGACGCTCTCGGTGGCCCAGGTCGGCGTCGACGTGGCGGCGCAGGTTTTCGGCGATTTCTCGCGGGTGCAGGCCCTGATCGTGGGCGCGGGCGAGACCGGGCTGCTGGTGGCCCGGCACCTCAGCGAGCGCGGCGTCGAGCGGCTGCTGTTCGCCAACCGCACGGTCGAGCGCGCGGCCCAGGCGGCGGCGGAGTTCGGGGGTCTGTCGCTGGGCCTCGAGGAGCTGCCGCGTGTGATCGAGGGCACGCACCTGATCGTGGCCTGCGTCGATGGGGCCCGGCACCTGGTCACGCCGCGCACCCTGCGCGGCGGCGGCCTGCAGCGCCGCGACCGGCCGCTCCTGTGCATCGATCTGTCGGTGCCGCGCGCCATCGATCCGGCCGTGGCGGCCCTCGACGGGGTGCTCTATTACGACCTGGACGACCTGGCGGGCGTGGTCGAGAAGAACCGCAGCAAACGCCAGGAGAGCGACGAGGAGAGCGCCCAGATCTTGATCGCCGAGCTGCACAAGTACCTCGGCAAGCGCGAATTCCAGGCCGCGGCGCCGCAGCTCAAAGCCCTGCCCGAGCGCTTCGAAAGCGTGCGCGAGGAGGTCCTGGACGGGCTGTTCGGAGAGACCTCCAGCCCGGAGGCCCTGCGGCTGGCCCACGAGTTGACCAAGCGGCTGCTGGACGCGACCTTCAGCGTGTTCAAGGCCGGCGTGCGCGCGGGCCGCTCCAGCGAGCAGATCGAAGCCGAATACAAGCAATACCTGGACGACCTGTGAAGCTGCGCCTGGCGACCCGCGGATCCCCCTTGGCCCTGTGGCAAGCAGAGACGGCCGGCCGCGCGCTGGCGGCGGCTTTCGCTGGCATCCAGACCGAGCTGGTCGAGATCAAGAGCAGCGGCGATCAGGACCAGACCAGCGCCTTGCAGCGTTTCGGGCGCATCGGCATCTTCACGGTCGAGGTCGATCGGGCGGTGCTCGAGGGCCGCGCGGAGGCGGCGGTGCACAGCCTCAAGGACATGACCACGACGCTGCACGAGGGCGTGGCCCTGTCGGGGGTGCTTGGGCGCGGGCCGGTCGAGGACGCGCTGATCTCGCGCGGGGGCGAAAGGCTGGCTGAGCTGCCCGCCGGCGCGCGGGTGGCCACGGGGAGCCAGCGGCGGCGGGCGATGCTGCTGGCGCTGCGCCCGGACCTGCAGGTGGTCGAGATCCGCGGCAACGTGCACACGCGCCTCGAAAAGCTGCGCGCGGGGCAGTGCGAGGCGCTGCTGATGGCGCGCGCGGGGCTGGCGCGTTTGGGGCTCGCCGGGGCGATCAGCGAGGTGCTCGACACCGAGCGCTTCCTGCCCGCGGTCGGCCAGGGTCTGGTGGGGCTGTGCAGCCGCCACGGCGATTGGGACACCTCGGCCAAACTGGCGGCGGTGCGCGATCTCGAGGGCTGGCACGAGGCGCTGGCGGAGCGCGCCCTGCTGCGCGGGCTGCGCGGCGGCTGCAACGTGCCCGCGGGCGCCCACGCGCGCGTGGTCGAGGGCCAATTGCTGCTGCGCGCCCGGGTGCTGTCCCTGGACGGCCGCGAGCAGGTCGGCGGCCAGATCGTGGGCCCGCGCGACGAGGCCGAGGGCCTGGGCCAGGCCCTGGCCCAGGACCTCTTGGCCCAGGGCGCCGGTCGGCTGATCGAAGCCGCGCGCGCGCCGTGAGCCCGCGGCGCCTGTGGATCAGCGGCCCGGTGCGGTCGCTGGAGGCCTACGCCGAGGCCGCGCGGGCGGCGGGCTGGGAGCCGTGGATCGCGCCGCTGATCGAGATCGAGCCGCTGCCGTTCGAGTGGCCGGAGCCCGGCCCCGATTGGCTCTGCGTGGCCAGCGCCTCGGCGCTGCCGTCGCTGATCGCCGCCTTGAAGCGCGATCCGACGCGCCTCGTCGGCCTGCCCTTCGCGGCCGTGGGCGGGCGCAGCTTCGCGGAGCTCGAACGCCGCGGGGCGCGCCCGCTGCTGGGCCCGAGCCCGGACGCCCAAGCGCTGCTCGCGGCCTTCGAGCACCAAGGCTGGTCGGCGCCGGGAGCGCCGGGAGCCTCACCCCGCCCGGGCCGGCGTGCGCTGGTGCTGCACGGCGATCGCTCGAGCCGCCTGGCAGAGGAACTCTTCGCCCGCGGCTTCGAGGTCCTGCCGCGCCTCGCCTACCGCAATCGCGAACTCCGCCCCGCCCCACCCACCGACACCGCCTGGGTCCTGCTGGCGAGCCCCAGCGCCGTCGACGCCCTAGCCGCCCTGCCCGCGCCCCCCACCGGCTGGCTGCCGATCGCCATCGGCACCACCACGCAGCAACGCATCCTGCACCTGCCCCTGCGCACCGCCGCCGCCCCCCAAACCCTGGCTGACCCCACCCCGCGCGCCCTCTCCGCACTCCTGACCCGCCTGCCGGAGCCTCCCGCCGCGCCCTGATCCGGCGCACGCGCTGCGAGCGACTCTGGCCTGCGGGCCTGGCTTGCGGGATGAGGAGAGCATCGGCCCGACGTGCCCCCAGCAGGATCGGGAGCCGGTGTGCCGATCGCGAACACCTCAGGCGGGCGCGTCGCAGCGGGCGGGCCGGTTCGGCGTCCTAGATACCGCTTTTCTCGATCACTTCCTCGGCCGATCAGCCGGTCGCGTTGAAGCGCTGGAAGTGTCGTTCGAGGCGGTCGCGGTCGGGGTGATGTTCGGGACGCCGCGGAAGTCCAATCAGCTGGCCTTCGAGGGCCTGCAAACCGTGGCGCAGCATGGGACCGTCGTGTTCCTGCAACAGGTCGCTCCGAACGCGAATTCGCAAGGTCTTCGGTTTGATGGAGACGTAGTGGATGTCGAAAGCGCCGTGGTGGATGCGGCACAGGCTGATGCCGTTTTGGATCTGGGGGGCGCCCGAGGGATCCGCGTCGGGGACGATGTGGGCGGCGTCAAGCAGCTTGGGATGGCGAAGGCGGCACATGGCGCAGCTCTCGGCGTAGGCAGAGAGCACCGCGGCGCGAAACGAGGCCTGGTGCAGGCGGCGCAAGGTCAGGGCGGTGGCGTAGCGACGCTCGATCGGCGCGGACGGTCCTTCGAGGAGCCGCATTCCCGCTGGGCCGAAGCCGGCCAGCGAGGCGCCAGGCACATCAACGCGGGGCAGCAGTCCGGCACTCAGCTGAGCCTGTAGCCGGAAGGTCAGCTCTGAGCGATGGTCTTCGACGATGTAGATTGGCCACAGGGCCAGATAGCGCTTGTCCCGCGCCGGGAGCTGGTGGAGATAGACCACCGGCAGGCCCTGCTCGCAGGCCACGCGGGCGGAGCGATTGTCCCAGGTGTCGGGGTCTTGTCCGCGATAGCGATACAGGAGCGCGTCCTCGCCATCGAATTCATCGCGATAGGGCGAGCCGAGGGCGGTGCGCAGGCTCAGAGCGGCGCTCAAGCAGGCGGGCTTGTGGATGCCCTGCTGGACCGTCAAGGGGATGCGGTTCCCACGGAATTCGAAGCCCTCCCGCAGCAGGCTCGCCGGCAGCAGCTCGCCGTGTTCGGTCACCTGCTGACCGAGCCACAGGAAGGCCGCCGCGCGACATTCGATCTCGAGCGCCAGGTCCAAAGCCACCGCCCTAGTCTGCCGAGCGGGGGGGCCGCGCTCGAGCTCCAACAGGCCCGAAACCAGTCATCCGGCCAGACCTCAGACCCGGGCTTCCGCCTCCAAGAGCCGGACTTGGGCACCTGGAGCGCGCCGGGCCTGCGGGGCCCCGGGGACGCCGCGAGAATTGGGGCTGTGAGCCGAGGGCGGGCTGGGGCGGAGGGGTGATGGAAGGCCTGGGGGCCGCGGGGTCGCGGCTCTTTGGGGCGGGGAATGTGCGAGGATCCCGGGATGCAAGCGGCCCAGAGGGCCTGCGCTGGGCCGGCCCCGGGTGGGGTGGGCCGACGCGGGCTGGCCGCGCTGAGATGGCCTTGAACACCTCCACCAGCCAGAGTCTTTTCGCGCGCGCCCTGAGTCTGATCCCCGGGGGCGTCAACAGCCCCGTGCGCGCTTGGCGCGGGCTCGGCGGGGTGCCGCTGCACATGGCCGAGGGCGCGGGGGCGGAGATCACCGATGTGGACGGCAACCGCTTCATCGACCTGGTGATGAGCTATGGGCCGCTGCTGCTCGGGCATGCGCCCGCGGTCGTCACCGAAGCGATCCGCGCGGCGGCCGGGCGCGGCACGACCTTCGGCGCTCCGACCGGGGGCGAGCTGGCCATGGCGGAGACGATCCGGCGGCTGATGCCGGTGGTCGAGAAGGTGCGGCTGGTCAGCAGCGGCACGGAGGCGACCATGAGCGCGCTGCGCCTGGCGCGCGCGGCCACTGGGCGCGACCTGCTGCTCAAGTTCGACGGCTGCTACCACGGCCACGGGGACTCGTTTTTGGTCAAGGCGGGCTCCGGGGCCCTGACCCTGGGGGCGCCCGATTCGCCGGGCGTGCCGGCGGCCCTGGCGGAACGCACTTTGGTCGCCGACTACAACGACCTCGGCAGCGTCGAGCGCCTGTTCGCGGCCCACGGGCGCGGAATCGCGGCGCTGTTCGTCGAGCCCGTGGCCGGCAACATCGGCCTGGTGCGGCCCGAGCCGGGCTTCCTGGAGGGCCTGCGCCGCCTGTGCGATCGCCATGGGGCGCTGCTGGTCTTCGACGAGGTCATGACCGGCTTCCGCGTGGCGCCCGGCGGCTATACGGAGCTGTGCGGCGTGCGGCCGGACCTGGTGACCCTGGGCAAGGTCATCGGCGGCGGGCTGCCGATCGGCGCCTACGGGGGCCGCGCGGAGCTGATGGACCACGTGGCGCCCGCGGGGCGCATGTATCAGGCCGGCACGCTGTCGGGCAATCCGCTGGCGGTGGCCGCGGGGCTCGCGATGCTGAAGGCCCTGCAGGAGCCGGGGGTGTATGCGCGCCTCGAGCGCTCCGGGGCGCGGCTGGAGGCGGGGCTCAAGGAGCGCGCGGCTGCCCGCTCAGTGCCGCTGGTGGTCGGACGGCAAGGTTCGATGCTCTGCCCCTACTTTTCGCGCCAGCCCGTGCGGCTCCTGTCCGAGGTCATGGCCACGGACCGGGCCGCTTGGACGCGCTTCTTCCACGGCCTGGTGGCCCGCGGTGTGCTGATTCCGCCCTCGCCCTTCGAAGCCTGGTTCCTCTCGACGGCCCACGACGATGCGGTCATCGATCGGGTGCTGGATGCCGCCGACGGCGCCCTGGCCGACGCGGCCGCGGGCTGAGGGGGCTGGCGAGCGGGCGCCCCGCGGAGCCGGGCCGAAGGGCCCCGGCTGCGATCGCACCGTGCGCGCTGGGTGCATCGGCGGCTGGAGCGGAGTCGGCGGGCCGGGGGCTCCGCGGGGCCGCGGGCGTCGGCTCGCAGAGCGGCGTCCAGCTGGCGCAGCTCCGAGGGGCCCCCGAGGAACAGCTCGCGTTCAGGGCTAGGAACGGCGCTCGGGCGCTCCAGACACACACCGAGACCTCAGGCGGAGAAGGGCGGCCACGCGCCGAGCCCCCGCGAATCCCCAGGCGGGCCTCATTTGTTGGCCTTGCCCTCCTGGACCAAACCAGACAGATAGGTCGCTTCGTCTCGCAGAGCGTACATCCCCGGGTACTCATCCACCGGGAGTTCGACGTAATGGCGAATTTCCATGGTGCCTGGAACCGCTAGGAAGGCCTGAAACAGGTGGCCGCCGCCCGTAAATTGGTAGCGCCCGTCGCCCCCAGCGGGGCTGGCCCGCACCACGGTGTACTTTCCGTCCGCGTGCCGGGCATTGAGCAGCGCGACGTACTTGCGCTCGATCAACTTGTCCAGCGCCGCCAGTTCACGCTCGAGTTGAGCCGCTGTGTGATCGCTGTATTTGGAGATGAAGTCCGGCAAGGAGGGCAGCGGTGCTATGGCTGGAGATCCGACGGCGGGCTCGGGGGGTGAGCCCTGCAGCGAGCCGTCCGCTGGATCGGAGGATCTGGAGACGGATTCGCTGCGCTTGACCCGGAGATCCGCAGTCGTCCAATAGATTCCGGCCGCTGCGGCCATACAGACAACGACTGCGAGCAACAACGAACGGTGAGAGCGCGGGCCGACCATGGAGCCCGCTCTAGCGACCCCCGGAGCCCGGCTGGATCGCCGAAAACCCGACCTCTGAGACCGCCAGAGGTGTGAAGGGAGCCCAAGGGCAATTCTGCGGCACCGGCCCGGTGCTGGTGCCAGAGGCACCTGGGAAGACGATGGTGACCTCGTAGTCCGTCGCGCCACAGTCGAGTGCCAATCTGAGCTTGCCCAGGTTGCCCGAGGCCGCAGGGTTGGCCATCCCGTTGAAATAGACATTGACCGTGACGGGTTCACTCCCCCGACCGAAGTCGCACAAACAATCGCTGCCGACCACAGAGAAGCCGTACCACGGCCGGCCTTCATCCAGGAAGGTCGGGTCGGCTTCAGGCGCCGGTACCGCCGACGTCGAAGCGGGAATCTGCGCGGCGATCAGCAGGCCCGTCACGGCAAGCAGCGCTGGGACCCCGACTGCGCCTCGAGCCAAGCTCGGTGGATACACTCTGCATCGACGGGCGGCCTCCTGGCCGGGCTTCCGCCCTGTCCTGAAGCACGCTGTGTCGAGTCGCATGGGGTTGTGTGGCGGCGGACGGCTACTTCGGCGCTTGCCCCTTCTTGATGGCCCTGATTCGCTCCATCAGGTAGCTCTCCTCCGCCTTCAAGGCGTACATTTCCGGGTACTCATCCTCGGGCAAATCCACGTAGTGACGGGTGTCCATGGACCCCGGCACCTGAAAAGTCGCTTGGTATCGAGAACCGCCTCCTGTGAACCAATAGCCACCAGCTTCTTCATTCCACTTGCCCTGAAGCAGTGAGAATTGACCCTTGGCGTAGCGGTCCTCGAGAAGCACCTTGAACTTGACGCTGTTGGCGGCTGCGATTTCTGCGGCCGCCATCTCGAGCTCCAACAGGCTCAGATCCCCGTACTTTGCAGCGAAGGCATCCGCGGGGAGAGTCTCCGCCGGTTGCGGGGGCACTCCGGCTGGCTCGATCGGGTCGCGGACCGCCGGGGCCGAATCGGGAGTCTGAAGCGCTGTCGAGCGTTCCTGGCTGGCCACCTGCGTCGCCGACGGGTCCAGATCTGGGCCGAGGTCCGGACCGGGGCGTGCACCCTCGGAACCTCTTCTTGCGAAGGACCACACCAGGCCTGCGCCCAGCGTGGCCAGCAGCACGCCGACGACCAGGAGCTCGCGAAGACCTGCGCCGCGAGAGGTGGATGGGTTGCTCATTGCGGCAGTGGCTCGTTGCATTTCCAGCAGAAAACCTCGGCCACGGCTATCTGCATCGTCGGAGCGGTGGGGCAATACTGCTTGACTCGATTTGTGCCGGTATAACATGCGCCATTGTAAAGCATGGTGGTGTTCGCGCTGTAGGTTGGGCAGGTCACCTTCAAGTCCAGGGCCGCTGAACATCCCTGGCAGTTAGGCGACGGAACGCCACTGAAGAAAGTGGAGACCGTCACGCCATCGCCGCCGAGCGACATGGAGCACGGGCAGGTATGCGAAACCACCGCGAACCCATACCAACCCAGGCAGACCTCGGGACTTGCCGGACCAGGAGCCGCAGGCAGCACCGAAGCCGTGCTGCTGCTGTGGGCGCGCGGCAGCAAGGTCGCCAGCAGGCCCAAGACGGTGAGAACGGCGGCCGCGAACACGCAGGGACGCTTGGAGTGAGACATGAATCCTCCGCGAACCTATGGACGCGCATGGCCTCGGGTTCGCGGCGAGGCCCTGCGGCGAGCCTCATGTCTTGACTAGCATGCCACAACTATTGGACCTGTCAACAGGATTCTTTTTTGGCACCCGATCCAAAGATGACACTCGGCTGCTCCTACCGCCGGAGGTTGGAGCAGCTTGGCGTGGCGACAGAACAGGGCTGTGGACTGGGGTGTATTCCTAGAGACCAGCTCGGCGTTGTCGAAGCTGCCCACCCGGACCCCACCGAGCCTGCCAGTCCCCTGCGACCCGTGTTCAGCAACCTGGACCCAGCTCTCTGCGAGCAAAGGAAACCGACTGGAGTCGACCGCGAGGCGTGGGCTTTCGTCAGCAGCGCGGAGTCCGGCGTGCTTCGCCATCCGGGATTCTCGCGGCGAGCAGAAGGTCCGCGGCGAACCCGGCTAGAAGCGAGCGATCCGACGGGTCCGGGGCGAACCCGGGTGGCGACCGGCCAGACCGGTGACCGGTGGGAGGCTGCGTGAGGATGGCTCGAAAATCAGACTGGGCCGCCGGAGGGCGGCCCAAAGGCATGCTGACAGACTGCTATGTCTGCTCGGGTGCAGCCCGAGTCGATCTTTTCTCAGCCGGTCAGCGCCCGACGGTCAGGGGCTGCACGCGGTGTTCGAGCTTGCCGGTCTCTGGATCGGCTACCCAGGTGTGCAGCTCGAGGCGCTGGCCGTCGCCGGCGCTGAGGGGCGCGGGCGGGGTCAGGAAGTTGAGCGTGTAATCGGTGGCGGCCGCGGCGGTTTCGACGCGCAGGCGGAAGGTGATGCCCGAGGTCACGTTGAATTGGGCGCTCTCGGGCTGGCCGGCGCCGGCGGCGTCGGTGACGACCCCGTCGGTGGTCGAGGTCAGCTCCTCGGTGAAGCTGACGTTGGCGGCCGGCGCGACCGGCGTGAGGGTCACGGTGATCTGGCCGGTGAAGCTCGGCAGGATCGAGAAGTGGTCCTCGAGGTCGTCGTTGTTGCCGTCGTCGTGCTCGACGTTGCCGGTGACGTCGGCGGAGGTCGCGTTGCCGACGGCGCCCAGGAAGTCGCTGGTGGCGAAGGTGTCGTTGGGCTCGGTCTCGGCCGTGCTGCCGGCCACGGTCTGCTTGTCGTTGCAGGCGGCCAGAAGGGCGGCCAGGAGGAGGCTGAGGGGCAGGAGCTTCATGGGGCGGCGGGGCTGGGTCCGGGGGGCTGGCGGACCGGCCGGGAGGGCCCCCCACCTCCCTTTGGTCGGCCCGGGGCCGTCCGGACTGTCCCTCCCGGCAGGAAGTTGCTTGGCGGCAGCCCGGAAGCGAGAATCCCGGCCCATGGCTTCCCCGGTGCGCGCCTCGTTCCAGGAGTCCCTAGCGACCCTCCAAGCCTTCCTGGCGGACCCGGAGGCCCTGCCGGCCGTGGACCGCTTCGTCGAAGCCGTCTACGCCACCGTGGTGCGCCGCGGCCTGCTGATGAGCTGCGGCAACGGGGGCTCGATGTGCGACGCCATGCACTTCGCCGAGGAGTGGACCGGGCGCTTCCGGGGCAACCGCGAGGCCGTCCCGGCCCTGGCCTTCTCGGACCCGAGCCACCTGACCTGCATCGCCAACGATTTCGGCTACGACGAGGTCTTCGCGCGGCAGGTCGAGGCCC
Organism: Planctomycetota bacterium; assembly: GCA_044359835.1. Taxonomy (GTDB): domain Bacteria; phylum Planctomycetota; class UBA1135; order UBA1135; genus JBIKLM01. The sequence continues at coordinate 26,525 of JBIKLM010000002.1, read as the reverse complement.
ACGGCCGCGAGGGCGACCTGCTGGTGGCGCTCTCGACCTCCGGCAACTCTCCGAACGTGCTGCGCGCCGTCGAGGTCGCGCGGGCGCGCGGTGTGACCAGCGTAGGGCTGCTCGGCAAGGGCGGCGGCAAGCTCAAGGCCCTGGTCGACATCCCGATCGTGGTGCCCCTGGCGACGACCTCGGACCGCATCCAGGAGCTGCACATCAAGGTGCTGCACATCGTGATCGAAGCGGTCGAGCGGCGCTTGTTCCCCGGCAACTACTGAGCCGCGTTCGGTGCCTGCCACGCTCGATCCCGAAGGAACGGCCGGCGCCGAGCGGGGCGCTTCCGCTGCGTCCGACCGCGCGCCGCGGCCACCAGAACCGGGGCTGGCCCGCTGCGCGGGGACCTGCCACGCCCTGTTCGTCTTCGACATCGGCTACGAGGTCGATCTGGAGGCGGCGCGCCAGCGCTTGAGCGCCTTCGGCCACGGGCGCCGCTTCCGCCACCGCAGCGCCACGCACACCGCCAGCCAGGAGCAGTCCTTCCCGCTGGTCTTCGAGCAGAGCGTGGGCGCGGAGGGCCTGGCGGAGGTGCTGCCCTTGCCCTTCGTGCGGCCGCTGCCCGAGGTGCTGATCTCGGTCTACCCATCGGGCGCCCTGAGCGTCGCCTGGCGGCTGCCCTTCGAGCGCTCGTTCGAGGAGCTGATCGCGCTTTCGAGCGCTTTGTACGACGACCAGAGCCTGGAGCGGGTCTCGCGGCGCATCGCGGCCGAGGTCCAGCAGAGCCTGGGGGACAGCGTCGAGAGACCCCGATTGGCGCAGGACTTCGAGGACTATTTCGCCTTCCACCTGCCGGAGCCTCCGCGCGGCTGGCAGCCGGCCGCGGAGGCCCTGTGGGCTTCGTCGGGGGCGCGCGGCGGGCAGGAGCGCGCCCTGGCCCGGCTGCTGCGCGCGGAGCGCAGCGAGCTGTCCGAGCAGGAGGTCTCCGACGCCCTGTCCCAGTCGATCAGCTACGCGCCCGGCGAGGTGGTGTTCGTGGACTGGTCGGCGGCGCTGCTGCTCGGCGCCGACGTGGCCGACGAGCTGTTCGTGCTGGAGCTGGCCACGGTCGAATTGCTAGAGCTGCGCGTGCTGGACGGCAAGCTCTATCGCGGCATCGAAGAGGCCTACGAGATCCTCTCGCGGCGCGGGCATTTCCTGCGCAATCTGGCGCCCCTGGGCGGCGACCTGGCGCGCATCGCCCGCATCCAGGCCGACCAGGCCCTGCTGCACGAAGGCGTCGACAACCCGCTCAAGCTGTTCGGCGACGACTACCTGGCGCGGCTCTATCGCGCGGCCCAGGAGCGCTTCCATTTCGGCGAGTGGGACGCGGCCATCGAGCGCAAGCTCGAGACCCTCGACTCGATCCACCAAAAACTCTCCGACCTGGCCTCGACGCGGCGCTCCGAGATCCTCGAGTGGATCATCATCCTGCTGATCGCCTTCGAGATCGTCATGTCCCTGGCCGAGAAGCTCGCCTGACCCGCCATGGAGCCCCTGCCGATCGACATGCGCCGCCAGCCGGACGACTCGACCTGCGGGCCGACCTGCCTGCACGCGCTGTACGAGTTCTTCGGCGACCGGCGGGACCTCTCCCAGCTGGTCCGGGAGGTGCCGACCCTGGGACACGGCGGCACCCTGGTGGTGCACCTGGCGAACCACGCCCTAGAGCGCGGCTACCGGGCCACCCTGGTGACCTGGAACCTCGAGGTCTTCGACCCCTCCTGGTTCACCCTGGCCCCCGGGGAGATCGTCCAGCGCCTGGGCCGCCAGCTGGCCGCAAAGCCCACGCCCCGGATCCGGGAAGCCACGGCCGCCTACCAGCGCTTCCTGGAGCTGGGCGGCGAACTGCTCTTCGAGGACCTGGAACCGGCCCTGCTGCGGCGCTATCTGAGGCGCCGGCTGCCGATCCTGACCGGGCTGTCGTCCACGTTCCTGTACCGGGAGCCCCGGGAGCGCAACGCCGAGTCCGGTCCGGAGATGATTCCGGACGATGTCCGCGGGGAGCCCCAGGGGCACTTCGTGCTGCTCTCCGGCTACGACCCGGACCGCCGGGCGGTCTACGTCACCGATCCGATGCACCCCAACGCCCTGTCCCAGGCCCACACCTACGCGGTCGAAATCCATCGCGTTGTCGGGGCAGTTTTCTTGGGAGCCTTGACCCACGACGCCAACATGCTGATCCTCGAACCGGTGGGCTCGCGCCCCCCAACCGTCGCATGAAGCCCGAGGCCTCGCCGTTCGAATCCCCCGCCGCCCTGCCCACGGACCCGAGCCCACCGCCAAGTGAGTACTCGACCTCGGCCCTGACGACCCCCGGAGGCTCCCTGGGCAGCGCCCCCTCGCGGCGCCGCCGGGCCACCGCCGGCGAGGGCCCCGACGACGGCACGCGCGCCATGCAGACCCTGATCGTCGTCAACGACGTGGAGGACTGGCCGATCCGGCTGCCCAACGTCGAGGTGGTCGAGGCGCGCGCCTACCTGACCGACCCGCGCTGGACCCAGGCGCGGCGCCTGCGGCTGTTCAACCTGTGCCGGTCCTACGCCTACCAGAGCGAGGGTTATTACGTCTCGCTGCTGGCGGCGGCCCGGCGTCATCGGCCCTTCCCCAGCCTGATGACCGTGCTGGACATGAAGAGCCGCAGCCAGGTGCACGAGCTCGACGACGACCTGGACGAGCTGATGCAGCGCTCGCTGACGCCGATCAAGGGCGAGCGCTTCGAACTCTCGATCTACCTGGGCAAGAACATCGCCAAGCGCCACGACCAGCTGGCCCTGCGGCTGTTCAACGCCTTCCCGGCGCCGTTCCTGCGGGCGCGCTTCATGTTCAAGGGGCGCTGGAAGCTGACCTCGGTCGAGCCGATCCCGGCGCGCGAGATCCCCGACAGCCACCACGCCTTCGTGCTGGCGCGCATCGAGGAGTACTTCTCCCGCGATCGTTTCCACTCCAGCAAGCAGAAGGCGCCGCGCTATCAGGTGGCGATCCTGTGGAACGAGAAGGACCAGCTGCGCCCGAGCAACCCCAAGGCGATCGAACGCTTCGAGAAGGCCTTCGAGCGCCACGATTTTTCGGTCGAGATCGTCGACAAGGACGATTACGGCCGCTTGCTCGAGTTCGACGCGCTGTTCATCCGCGAAAACACCGCCGTCAACCACCACACCTTCCGCTTCGCCCAGCGCGCGGCCCAGGCCGGCCTGGCCGTGATCGACGATCCGCAATCGATCCTGCGCTGCACCAACAAGGTGTTCCTGGCCAACGCCATGGAACAGCGCAAGATCCCGACCCCGCCGACCCTGGTGGTCGGCGAGGGTCAGATCGAGGAGGTGCTGCAGATCATCGGCCTGCCCTGCGTGATCAAGTACCCCGACAGCGCTTTCAGCCAGGGCGTGCTGCGCTGCGACACGGAGGAGGACCTGCGCAAGAACGCCGCCGCGATCCTGGAGGAGAGCGAGCTCTACATCGCGCAGAAGTACGTGCCCAGCCAGTTCGACTGGCGCATCGGCGTGCTCGATCGCAAACCGATCTTCGCGGCGCGCTACCACATGGCCGAGGGCCACTGGCAGGTGGTGCGGCGTGAGGCCAACGGCGAAATCGACTACGGCAAGGTCGAGCCCCTCTCGGTGGAGGTCGTGCCGAGGAACGTGCTCAAGACCGCGCTGGCGGCCGCCGACGCCATCGGCGACGGCCTGTACGGCGTGGACCTCAAGCAGTTCGGCAAGCAGATCTACGTGATGGAGGTCAACGACAACCCCAACATCGACGCCGGTTTCGAGGACACGGTCCTCGGCAAGGCGCTCTACGACCGCGTGGTCGAGAGCTTCCTGGTCCGGCTGGAGGCCCTCAAGCGCAGCAGCCCCTGACCATGGCCAGCGACGCCGGGCCGCACGCGCTGTTTTCCGTGTTCGGGATCGAGATCGAGTACGCCATCGCGGACTCGACCAAAGGCTCGGTGCGGCCCCTGGCCGCCAGCCTGCTCGAACGGGCCGCGGGCCACGCCGCTGCGGATTTCGTCGATGGCCCCATCACCTGGTCGAACGAGCTGGTCGAGCACGTGGTCGAGTTCAAGCTGAGCGCCCCGGCGCGCTCGGCCGAGGGGCTGGCCAAGCGCTTCCAGGCCAGCGTGCAAAAGGCCTTCCAGCAGCTGAGGCGTTTCGACGCCGAGCTGGTTCCGGGCGGCATGCACCCGCTGATGGACCCGCTCAAGGAGACCTTCCTGTGGCGCGGCGAGTACAGCGAGGTCTACCAGGCCTACCATGGCCTGTTCGACTGCCATCGCCACGGCTGGTCGAACGTGCAGAGCTGCCACCTGAACCTGCCCTTCGCGGACGGCCGCGAGTTCGGGCGCCTGATGGCCGCGGCGCGGGCCGTGCTGCCCCTGACCCCGGCCCTGTGCGCGGCCTCGCCTTTCGAGCAGGGCCGCATCACGGGCCTGCTGGACACGCGCCTGTCCCACTACGCCAGCAACTCGGCGCGCCTGCCGGCCATGGCCGGCCAGGTGATCCCCGAGCCGATCTTCGAGATCCAGCGCTATCGCAGCGAGGTGCTGGCGCCGATCAGCGCGGGCCTGCGCGCCCTGGAGGCGCCGGCGGTGCTGCTCGGCAACGAATGGCTCAACGCCCGCGGCGCGATCGCGCGCTTCGACCGCGGCTCGGTCGAGCTGCGCCTGGCCGACGCCCAGGAACGCCCGGCCGCGGACCTGGCTCTGGCCCTGGCCCACCGCGGCGCGGTCGAGGCCCTGTGCCAGGAGCGCTTCGCGCCCATGGGCCAGACCATGGCCCTGCCCCAGGCGCCGCTGGTCGAGCTGCTCGGGCGCACCACGCGCCAGGGGCCGGCCGCGGAGCTCGGCGACAGCGGCCTGGGGGCCCTGTTCGGCGAGCCGCGCGCGCGCACCGCCGGGGAGCTCTGGCGCGCCATCGCCCAGCGCACCTTCTCCGGCCCGGCCGAGCTGCAAACGGCCCTTTCCGTGGTGCTCGACAAGGGCACCCTGGCCGAGCGCATGCTGCGCTTCAGCGGGCCCGCGCCCAGCGTTTCGCGGCTGGTGGAGCTGATCCACGAGCTCTCGCGCTGCCTGCGGACCGACGCCGCCTTCGGGGCGTGAAGCGCGGCCGCAGCCCGCGCCAGGGCGCCGCCCAGCGCCCGGAGGCGCGGCCCTCCGGCCTGGGCCTGGTCCTGACCTGCGAGCACGCCAGCAACCAGGTTCCGGCGCGCTACCGCCACGCCCTGGCCGGCGCCGCCGGCCTGCTGCACACCCACCGAGCCAGCGACGCGGGCGCCCTCGAGCTGGCGCGCCGCCTGGCGCGCGGCACCGGCGCCCCCCTGATCGCCGGCCGGGCCACGCGCCTGCTGATCGACCTCAATCGCTCCGAGGACCAAGCCGAGCTGTGGAGCCCCTGGAGCGCCGCCCTGCCCGCTGCCGAGCGCCAGCGCCTGCTCGAGCGCCTCCACCGCCCCTTCCGCGCCGCAACCCGCGCCGCCATCGACGCGCAGCTCCACGCACAGCGCCACTCGCAACTCGGCACGCAACTACACTCGCAACTCGGCACGCAACCCAGCACGCAGCTCGACGCTCAACTCGAGGCCCATCCCTCCCCCGGCGCCCGCCGCGCCGTGCTGCACCTCTCCGTGCACAGCTTCACCCCCGTGCGCCGCGGCCAGCGCCGTGACATGCACGTGGCCTTCCTGTTCGACCCCGCACGGCCCCTCGAAGCCGAACTCGCACGCCGCTGGCGCCGGGCCCTGGCGCGCCTCGAGCCGCGCCTGCGCATCGCCTTCAACCGCCCCTACCGCGGCACCGACGACGGCCACACCACCGCCCTGCGCCGCCGCTATCCGCCCTCCCGCTACGCCGGCCTCGAACTCGAGATCAACCAACTCTTCCCCCGCCGCGGCGGCCCCCGCTGGCAGCGCCTGCAGGCGCATTTGCTGGCGAGCCTGACCGTGGCGCTTCCCGGCCCTCCCCGCAGATGAAGGCGATCCTCCAAGCCGGGCTGGTCTATTTCGCGACCACCTTCGCCGTGGGCTTCGCCCTGGGGCTGGTGCGCGTGCCCCTGCTCGTGCCGCGCCTCGGTGAACGCTACGCGGTGCTGTGCGAGCTGCCGCTGATGATCGCGGCCAGCGCCTGGATCGCGCGCTGGGTCGTGAGGCGCTTCTCGATCCCTCCGCAGCTCCCCGCCCGCGCCGCGGTCGGCGCGCTCGCTCTGGCGCTGATGCTGGCCGCCGAGACTTCGTTGGGGCTGTTGCTCCGGGGCCAAAGCCTGCGGGAGTCCATCGCCGAGCGCGATCCGGTCGCCTCGGTCGCGTATCTGGCCTCGCTGGCCCTGTTCGCCGCCTTCCCGGCGCTGCTCGGCCTCCTCGAACAGCGCCGCGAGCGCCTCTGATCCCGCCCCAGAGCGCATCGGGTGGAGCCCGATGCGATTTCATTTTCCAGCCGGTCAGCGCAGGGTCAGCTCGGCGCTGCCGTTTTCGGGCAGGGTCAGTTCGGTTTCGAGTTGGCGCAGGGGCGTGGCGCTGTCGGCGGACTTGAGCAGCAGGCGGGCGGTGTAGCGGCCCGGGGGCAGGGCGGACCAGCGGAGTTGGCCGGGGGAGAGCAGCTCGGCGGCGGGGTTGTCGAGGCGGCCGGGGCGGGCGCGGTCGAAGGGGAGGGTGGCGGCTTGGTTGGGGTACAGACCGAGCCGGTCGCCGGGCGGGAGTTCGAGCGGGGTCAGGGTCAGTTCGAGGGACAGGTTGGCGGGCCAGTCCTTGGCTTCCTCCCAAGCGAGCCGCAGCTCGGCGGCCGGCAGTTCGAAGACCTCCTGGATCACGCCGCCGGGGGTGGGCCGGACCTCTGGGCCGATCCACTCCCAGGCCGGCTCGGTCCGTACGGATGCGGACAGCCGCCCGACCCCGGACGGGTGGGCGAAGGCGACCCAAAGGCCCGAGGCATCGACCCGCGAGGGTTCCGCGAGGTACTGGAAGGGTGCGTCCGGGTCGCCGCTGGAGCCCACTTCGAGGTCCACGGGCGCGCCACCGAGGTGCAGCCCGCGCAGCTCGACTTCGAGGCGGCACAGGGCCAGGGGCCGCAGATCGATCTCGAGCAGCTGCTCGCCCCCGGGTTGGATCTCGACCTCGATGGGCGGCGAGGTGCCGAAGCGCTGACCAGCGCCCAGGAACTGCACCCGCGTGGGGCCCGGGGGCAGATCGGTGAAGCGGGCCAGCCCTTCGGGATCCGTGCTGACCTTGCGATCCGGCCGCGGGTCCCCCAGCCCGACCCGCAAGCCGGCCGCGGACTCCCCGGGGGGCGGCAGCAGGCGCACGGTCAGAGTGGCGGCGGGTTCGAGCGACAAGAGCCCGAGGTCCAGGGTCTGCCCGGGCTCGAGCCGCAGGTCCCTTCGTCCCAGGACGCCGGAGGGGTGCTGCACGTCGAGGGCATAGGTCGCGGGGGTCACCTCGGCGAATTCGAAGCGGCCCTGGGGATCGCTGCGCACCTCGAGGCGCGGCAACTCCTCCAGGGTGGTCAGCAGCACGCGAGCCCCGGATGCCCCGGCTTGCCCCCCATCGAGTTGGCCGATCAAGCGCGCGAGCGGCGAGAGTTTCAGCGTGCAGATGGGCTGCTCGGGGCCAAGCCAAACCACCTCCCGCTCGAGGGTCGCATAACCCGGGGCCTGAACCTGCACCCAGTCGCCCGGACCCACGGCGATGCGCTGTCGGCCCCCGGCCTGGGAGGCGGTTGATGCGCCACCTTGCCCGACCGCGGAAGGGGGCTCGAGTTCGCCCATGAAACCGACCCGGATCAGGAGGCTGAAGCCCTCCACCGGGCGGCCGGTCAGGGCGTCCTCGACCACGAATTCGGTCAAGGGCAGCGGCTGGAGAACGATCTCCACGGAGCCGCCGGGTTGCACCTCGAAGTCCGGTTCGAATTGGCGCGTGCGGTAGCCCGGGTGTCGGGCGGCGATCCGATGCGCGCCAGGAGTCAAGAGAATCGCTTCGAAGCGCCCGTCCGCGCCGCTCTCCGTGCTCACGATCTTGCCGCCGTTCGGGAACAGGTCGATCTTGGCGCCCACCAGGGGCTCGCCCTGGGACCCGACCACACGGCCCTCGACCCGCGCGCCCGGCTCGAGGCGCACCTCGACCGGCCCGTGCATCTGCCCAGGCGTCAAATCGAAAGGTCCGACGAATCCGCTCTGGTGGCCCGGGGCACCCGCGCTCACGCCGGCCCGGGTCGCTTCGATGCCGCCCAGCACGAAGTGTCCCTCCGCATCGCTGTAGCAGAACTGCCCATAGGTGTTCCAGGATTGGGCGGCGCTCTGCAAGAGGGCCCCAGCCAAGGGCTCGCCATCGCTGCTCAGCACCCGGCCGGAGATGGCGCTGGCGCTCGGGAGCATCAGCTCGCCCAAGTCCCTCACCCCGGCCTGGAGCGCTGCCAGGGAATCAGGGCGTTTCCCGCCAAAATGGAGGATTCTCCGTGCCAACAGCGGATCGAACCCGGCGATCAGACTGGCGGCGACCGGCGGCGGCGGGAACTCGAAGCGGAACCGGCCGTCGGCGTCGCTGAGCGCCTCGAAGCCCGGCAGGCCGCGGGACACCTCGATCGGCCGGGCATCGCGGGCCTCGGGCCAGTCGCCGAGGGCATGCAGCACGATCTTTTGGCCCGCGAGCGGCCGGCCGTCGCCATCGATCAACCGCCCGGTCAACCGGCAGAAGCCGGGCTCGAGCCGCGCCGCTGGCTCCGCGGCCAGCGGCTCGCTCGACGCGCTCTCCGCCGCGGCCCGCTCCAACGCGTCCGCCCCGTCAGCCACCGGAGCGCGCAGCGCGCTGTCCCCCCCGCGATCCGCCGCGCGGCCCGCGGCCTCCGGCGCCTGAACCACCGCCGGGGCCTCCTCCGGCGCCTGCGCGGGCCGGCGGCCGAGCAACCACCCGAGCGCCAAGAGAGCCAAACCGAGCGGAAGCGCCAGCCGAAGGAATCGCGAGGACATGGATCGATGAGCCGATCGGCCAGGAGGCCGAGAATAGGGCCAGCGGAGCCAAGACCGCTGTTCCGAGAGTCTAAAGCAGAGTCACGGCCCCCGCCGCGCCCCGCAGAGAGGACCGAACCGCCTCTATCCTCCGCTCGCCGGTCCCAACCGCCGCGAACGACGCCTGGACGCGTGGGATCGGCACCCGTGGGTCTAGCGCAGTCTCACCTCCGAACTGCCGCCTTTCGGCAGTGCCAGCTCTCCATCGTAGCGACGCAGAGTCACGGCGCCGTCCGGGGTCTGCAAGCGCAAGCGAGCGCTGAAACGCCCCGGGGGCAGGGCCGACCAGCGCAGCTGGCCAGGCGCTAGCAGTTCAGCGGCGGGGCCCGACAGGCGACCGGGGCGCCCGGCGTCAAAGCGGGCCCGTGCGTCCAGCTGGATCAGCGGCTGGAGGCCCCTGGTCGCCTGGGTTTCGAGGCTCGTCAACTCGAGCTCGAGCCGCAATTCCACGGGCCAGTCGTCGGCCGGTTCCCAGCGCAGCAGCAGCTCGGCAGCGGGCAGGTCGAGCCTCGTTTGCAGGACCGCCGCGGGCGTCAGGGTCAGCGTCTCGCTCGGCCAACTCCAGGGCGGCTCGCTCTCCACCTGAGCCACCAAGGTGCCGCGACCCCGTGGCGAGCTGTAGCCGGCCCACAGCCCGTTGGCATCGGGCGGCGTGGCTGGAATCCGCGGGCGGTTTTCTGGCGCGGCTGCGTCCGAGTCGAGCAGCGCGAGACTCACCGGCGCACCGCCAAGGCCACTGCTGGTGAAGCGCGCCTCGATCCGGCACTGGGCTAGCGGCGTCAGCTGCAGCTCGACCTCGGATTCTTTCTGGGGCGCGATCCACACTTCGACCGGCTCGGAAGGATCGAAGCGTTGCTCGACGCCCGCGAAGGACAATTCCCAACGTCCAGGGAGCAAGTCGTGAAAGCTGGCGACCCCGTTCGCGTCCGTGACCTGAGCGAACCCGGCGCGCTCGTGCCCGAGTTCGAGCCGGAGCCCGGCCGCCGACTGGCCCGGCGGAGGCAGCAACAGGACGCGCAGGCTGCCAGCGGGAAGCAGTTCGATAGGGCCCAAGTCCAGCTCGGTCCCCGGGCGTAGCTCGATCCCCGTGCGGACCCCCGCTGCTCCGCCACCCGCAAGCCTCAAGCCGTAAACGCCCGGCGGCAGCTCGTTGATCTCGAAGCGACCCGCAGAATCGACGACGCCACCGCCCCTGCTCCAGCCCCTGGCATCGGTCAGGTCCCAGCGCACGTGCGCGGCGCCGCGGCCCTTGAGGAAGGCTTGGCCGCGCAGGCGCGCCTGCGGCGCGAGCAGCACCTCGCAAGTGCGGTCCCCTGGAGCCCTCCAGGTCACCGGACCATCGAAGGCGGCGTATCCCGGCGCCCGGACGCGGACCCAGTTCCGTGGCCCCGCGGCGGCTTCAGTGCGGCCGCCGGGATGGCTGGGCCAATCGCTGACCGCTGCGCCTGCCGGGCTGCTATCCGGGAGGAAACTGCTGCTCACGGAGAACACTTCCAAGCGGAAGAATTCGATCGGGCTCCGCGAGACCTTGTCGGCGACCAAGAACACGGTCGCCTGCACGGGCACTAAACTGACTTCGACGTTTTGCCCAGGATCGACGTAGAACTCCGAATGGTAGTCGACTTCCTCATACCCCGGTAGCGAACAAAGCAGTTGGTGGCGATCCCGGCGCATCAAGCGCGCCTCGAAGGCGCCATCCGGGCCGCTGGTCGTTTGGGTTCGGTCGCGACCGCCGGTTGCTTGCCCCCCCGTTTGGGGGATCAGGACCAGGCTGGCGCCGGCCAGCGCCTGACCCTCGGTCGAGACCACGCGCCCGGTCAGGAGAGCACCGGGCTCGAGCTGCACCTCGAAGGGGCCATGCATGCGCCCCGGGATCAGGTCGAAGGGTTCGAGTTCTTGAGCCAGGTAGCCCGGAGCGGTGATCGCAAGAGCCCCCCGGCGATCCTCGATCCAGCCCAGCACGAAGGACCCATCGGCGGCGCTGATGGTCGTGGGCTCTGAAAACGAAAACTGTCCGCTCGTAAGCCGGATGCGCGCGCCCTGGACAGGTTCTCCGTTTGGGGTCGACACGCGGCCCTGGATCGCGCTGGCTGGGAACAGAACCAGGTCCCCCAGATCGCGCTCGCCTGGCCCGAGAGGTTTCTGGCTGACGGTATTCTCCGGAATCAGGACTGGCTTTTCCGTGAATTGAATGATGACCCGTGTGCGCAAGGGATCCAGGCCGGCGCCCAGGGTCGTGTGGATCTGGGGCGGAACGAACTCGAATACGAAACGCCCTGCGGCATCGCTGCTCTGCTCGAAGCCCGGCAGATTGGAAAGCCGGGAAATCGGCTGGGCCAACACATCCTCCGGCCAGGGTCCCTGCGTGTAGAGCTGTACGAGCTGTCCCTCCAAGGGCTGACCCTCGGGATCCACCAGTCGGCCGCTCAAGCGACAGCGTGATGAGGCGCGCTGATTGACGGCGGCGACCGCATCCTCCACCGGCGCCAGCGCGCGCTCGCTGATCGCGTTCGGGGAGATCGCTGCCGAGGCTTGGCTCACAACATCCACCTGCAAAGGCTGCAGCGACTCGCTGCCCAGGCTCGGCACAGCCGCTGCGGGTACGGCTGCTTCCCCGCTGGGCCGCTCCTCGACCAGAATCCAGGCCAGGAGCAGCGCGAGTCCGAGCGCGGCGACCAGTGCTTGGAGTCGTGACGTCATGGGCGAGCGGCGGGGAAGGTCACAGGGCGGGCCGGAGCGCTTGCTGAGGCCCTCTGGGGTCAAGGAACGGCGCGGACGAGGTCAGCGCTTTCGGGGCGGGCGTAGGGCTTGGTCAGCGCAGCATGCACCTTCAACGCAGCGTGCATTCGGCTTGGCCGTTTTCGGGCAGGGTCAGTTCGGCCTCGAAGGATCGCAGGAGCGCGTCGCCCTCGGCGGCCTGCAGCTGAACGCGGGCGCGGAAGCGGCCGGGGGGCAGGGCCGACCAGCAGAGCTCGCCGGGGCGTAGCAGGTCGGCGGCAGGGCCCTCGAGGGGCCTGGGGCGGCGTTGGTCGAAGGGGAACGGCCCGGCGACGAAGGGGCCGCTGATGGTCGACGGAACGTCCAGGGCGTATCCGATGCTGGCCTGTGTTTCGAGGGGCTCGAGGCTCAGGGAGATGCGCAGGTCGGTGGGCCAGTCCGCGGCCTCTTCCCAGGACAGGAGCAGCTCGGCGGCGGGCAGCGGGAAGTCTGCGCTCACGATCTCGCCAGGAGTCGTGTTGACCTTGGGGCCGTCCCAGCGCCAGCTCGGAGCGGAGCGCACCTCCGCGCACAGCTGCCCCTTGGCGCCGGGTGGGGCGTGCCCGATCCAGCGGCCCGCCGCGTCGGGGCGGGCGCGCGGGATCAGGAGGAAATTCGGCCTGTCGTCGACAGCCGGGTTGAGCTCGGGCGCGAGGTTCCAGCCCAACAGCTCGACGGTCGCCGTGCCCAGCCGCGGGGCGGTCATCTGCACTTCGATCCGGCACCATTCCAGGGGTGCCAGGTCGAGGGCCAACTCGGTCTCCTGGCCCGCGCGGATCAGCGCCTCGACGGGCGGCGCGGGCTCGAAGCGCTGCGGAGCTCCCCCGAAAAACAGTCGGTGCGGTCCCTGGGCCAGCCCGGTGAAGCGCGCCACGCCCAGGCCATCGGTGAGCAGGGCGGGCCCGCCCAAGGCATCGTCCAGGCGCAGGCGCAGGCCCGCGGCCGATTGCCCGGGCGGCGGGATCAGGCGCACGCGCAGGCTGCCCGCCGGCTCCAGCTCCAGTCGGCCCAGGTCCAGGGTTTGGCCTTCGGCGACTTGGATGGCGCCGCGGCGCACCTGGCTCAGACCCGACACGGCCTCGAGGTCGTAGGTCCCGGCGGGCAGGTCGTCGAAGGCGAAGCGACCGTCCGCGCTGCTGCGGATTTCGCGGCCCTGGGCCCCATCCGCAGAGCGGAGCCAAAGCGCCGCTCCCGCAACGGATTCGCCGGCGGCCGCGAGCTGCCCGAGGATCCGCGCCGCGGGCGTGAGCCGCAGACGGCAGAGCCGCGTCCCGGGGTCCTCCCAGGCGACGGGCAGCTCGGTTTGGGCGTAACCGGGCGCAAAGACCCAGACCGTGTCCTCCAGGCAGGCGGCCAGCTCGAGGCGACCCCCGGGATGCTTCGGAAAGCGCTGCGGCGCCGAGGGCGCGCTACGCCCCGCGCCGAACCAGCCCCGCCCGCCGGAGCGAACCTCCAGATGGAACTCTTCGATCGCTCGACTGCTCTGCGCATCTTCGACCAGGAAGACCGTCGTCGGCAGCGGTTCGAGCACGACCGTGAGGTCCGCTCCGGGCTCCACGAAACGCAGCGCCGAGAATTGGATCGGGATATAGCCGAGCTGATGCGCCATCAGCTGGTAGCCATCGCTGCTCTGCAAGCCGACCTCGAAACGCCCCTCCTCGCCGCTGCGGGTGCGCACGACGAAGCCTTCGCCCCTCCTCGGGAACAGGTCCACCATGGCGCCGATCAGGGGCTCGCAGGCCGGATTCACGACGCGCCCGCTGAGGCGCGGACCGATTTCGAGCGAGACCTCGATGCCCCCTCGGATCTGCCCCGGCAGGGTCTCGAAGGGGCCCTCGAGCACCGGATGGTGCCCATCGGCCCTGGCCCGGATCCACACGGGAGAGTGGGTGATGCCCCCGAGCACGAAACTGCCGTCCGCGGCGCTCTGGCAGTACTGGCCCAGGGAGCTGCCGGCTCCGTCTGCGCTGGAGAGCGACACGCCCTCGAGCGGCCGGCCCTCCCGGTCGGTGACGCGGCCTTCGAGAGCCCCGGCCGACACCAGCACCCAATCGCCCAGATCCCGCTCCCCCGCCGTCAGCACCGGCAGGTACAGGGTCGTATTCGTCGCCGGCAATCCAGCCGGCCGCGCGGCGAACTGCAACACCAAACGGCTCATCAGCGGATCGCCGCCGGTGCTGAGCGTCGCCCCCACCGGCGGCGGCGGGAACTCGAACAGAAACCGCCCCTCCCCATCCGTCACCGTCTCGAAGCCCCTCGACTCTGACGAACTGGGCGACGGCTTGCCCTTCACCGCCCGCGGCCAACCGCGGTGCGAATAGATCTTCACCTGCATGCCCCCCAAAGGCCGCTGCCAAGGATCGATCAACCGCCCCGTCAGCCGGCACACATCCCCAGCCTCTTCCCCCAGCTCCTCCGCCTGCGCCTCCTCCTGCAGGTCCGCTGCCCCCACGACCGACGCCACCTCCCGCTCCGCTCCCACCGCCGAGTCCTCCTCACCCCCACCCAGCCCGGCCGGCCGCAACTCCTCCGCAGAGCGCTTCCCCAGCTCCCCCACCCCAACCACCCGGTCCGCCCCGCCCGACCCGCTGCCGCCCAAGAACCAAAACCCCAGCAAAGCCAAGCCCAGGGCCACTGCAAGCAACGGAAGTCGTCTCTTCATGGGCGAGCCTCAGCCGCAGGCGGGCGGCCGGTTTCAGAGGCTGGTTTCAGAGTATGGATCAGGCCTTCCGCCAGGGGTCGTCCAGGGATGAATCGGGGAGGATCTGCGCAGCGGGGCCCGGTCCGTCGTGCCAGCGCCGGTCGGTTCGGCCCCGGACAGATTGCGGGGAGTGATATCTGGGCTGTTTGGCAAAAGTGCCAAAGCCGGGTCCAGGAGCTGGAAGGGGTCCAAGGGTTGGAACGGGGGGCGTTGGGGGGGTGCGGGAGGGGGTGGGATGGGGTTCCCTGGGATGGCACGGAGCTTGCTCGGGTGGGCTCCGGCCCTGGCCGGTGAGGACTGGGGCGACGAATTCCCCGCTGCAACCCTGCTCCCGATGAAGATGGATCGCTGGCTGACCGCTCTGTCCGTGCCCCTGTGGTTCTTGGCTGCCTGCGGGGGGGGCGGGGGTGGGCCGAGTGGGTCGGCGGACTTCTTGGTCACGGATGCGCCCAGCGACGAGCTGCTGTCGTTCAGCGCGCGGGTCACGGAACTGCGGCTGCTCACGCCGGCGGGGGCGGAGACGGGGAACTACCTGAAGGCGCCGGTGACGCTGGAGATCCTGGGCCTGCAAGGGGTCAACCTGTGGCTGGCTTCGGCGCCGATCCCGGCCGGGACGTACAGCGCGGTGGTGCTGCGCTTCGATGGCTCGTCGCTCAGCGCCAAGGACCTGTCCGGCGACGACGTGGCCATCACCAGCGGCTCGAACACCCTGGTGGCCGACCTGACGGCGCCGGTCGAGGTGCTGGAGGGCGGGTACGTGCGCTTCGCCACCGACATCAACATCGACGATTCCCTGAGCGGCCTGGTGTCGAGCGGCTCGCTGGTGTTCAACCCGAGCGGCGCCTGCTTCGACGACGACAGCCCCGAGTCCCCCATCGACGAGTTCAAGGGCGTGGTGCAGTCCTTCGATGCTGCGGCGCAGACCCTGGTGGTCGCGGCCTACGTGGACGACGACCTGATCGTGCCGCTCGGCAACGTGGACGTGGCCGTCAGCGGCGGCACGGTGCTGGTCGGCGACGACGACCTGCCCTTCGCCAGCGCCGCGGCCTTCTTCCAGTTCCTGGTGGCCGGGCAGACCCTGCTCGAAGTGCACGGCAACCTCGCCAACGGCCAGGTCAACGCCACGCGCATCGAAGTCGAGGACCAGGTCGGCGGCATCGGCGGCGGCAACACCCTGGTGCGGCTCGAAGGCGTGGTCAGCGCGATCAACGGGCCGGGGTCCTTCGAGCTCTTGATCCAGGAGATCGAAAAGGGCGCCGCGGTCGCCGGCCCGGTGCTGGCGGGGCTCGGCAATCCGGCCGCCGTGACGATCTCGTACACGGAAAACACGCTGTTCAAGCTGGGCGACGACACGCCCACCACCTCGGCTTCCCTGGCGGTCGGCAAAGAGCTGGACGCCAAGTTCGCCGCCTTCGCAAGCGAGCCGTTCCCCGCTTTCGAGATCGAAATCGACGAAACGCCGGGCCTGCTGGCAGGCGACGTCAGCGATCTCGGCGAATGGCCCCTGTCGATCTGGATCCAGCCGGACGCGGCCACGGCCAAGCTGCTCGGCAGCCCGGTGCCGCTCGAGCTGCGGACGCCCGCGGGGCAGAGCCTGGCCCTCGCGGCCGCGCCGCGCCTCGGCCAGCGCCTCGGTTTCGAGGGGCCGGCCCTGGCGAGCGGCGGCTTCGAGGCCCGCGCGCTGCACCTGGCGCCGGGCACCCTGTCCGGCGCGCGCATCGGCGCCGTGGTGCCCGAACTCGGGCTGCTCGACCTGCAAGGGGGCGAGCTGGGCGGCGGGCTCGAGCGGCTGCTGCAGCCCGGCCTGCGGACCGTGGAGGTCGCGGGAGCCCAGATCGAAGAGGCGCGCTTCGGCGGCCGCACCCTGGGGCTCGGGGACCTGCGCCCGGGGCAGATCGTCGACCTGGAGCTCGAACCGGGCGCCAAGCCCGGCGAGCTGCGCGCCAGCCGCGTGCGCGTGCGCTGAGGCCAGTCCAGGTATCTTGGCGGCGGGCCGGACCGACTCCGGCGCGCCCCCTCCATGCCGCTCTTCGAGGCCCCCTTCGCCGTGCTGGGCGCCTTGGCGGCCCTGGTCTGGCTCAGCGAGCGGCTCGAAGCGCTGCCGCGCATCGGCAAGCTCGGCGCCGCCACCTGGGCGATCCTGCTGGGGGCCTTGGCCGCCAACCTGGGCCTGCTTCCGACCTCGGCCAACGGGCATCCGACCTACGACGCCCTGTTTGGACCGGGCATCCAGCTGGCGATCTTCTGGCTGCTGCTGCGGGTCGAGCTGCGCGCCTTGCTGCGCGTGGGCCCCGCGCTGCTGCTGCTGTTCTGGATCGGCGCGGCCAGCGTCGCGATCGGCGTGCCCCTGGGGCTGGCCTTGGTGGGCGGCGCCGAGTCCTTCGGCGAGCGCGGCGCGGGCCTGGGCGCCATGTTCGTGGGCACCTACATCGGCGGCAGCCCGAACTTCTTTGCCCTGGCGGAGATCTTCCGCGTGGAGGAGCAGCCCGCGCTGGTGGCCGCGGCGACGGTCGTGGACGGCGGCATGACCGCCCTGTGGATGGCGCTCGGCGTGCTGCTGCCGCGCTGGTTGCCGAGCGGCAAGCGCTTCGAGGCCAGCCCCGGGGCGAATGCGGAGCCGAGCTCCGACCAACTGCGCCTGACCGACCTGGCGCTGCTCCTGGCCCTGGGCGCCGGCGCGCTGTACGTCGCCGAGCTCTCCAAACAACACTCCGCCGCGGCGCTCGGCTTCACCCTGCCGCCGGCGCTGACCCTGACGGCCCTGGCGCTGGCCCTGGCGCAGGTCCCAGCCGTGGCGCGGCTGCAGGGCGCGCGCACCCTGGGCCTGCTGCTGGTCTACCTGTTCCTGGTGGCGATCGGCGCCCTGTGCGACCTGCAGGCCCTGATCGCGGCGGGGCCGACCGCCCTGCGGATGCTGGCCTTGGTCTCGATCACCTTCCTGTTCCACGGCCTGTGCACCTTCGGCGCCGCGCGCCTGCTGGGCTGGGCCCCGGAACTGGCCGCCATCGCCAGCCAGGCCAACATCGGCGGCGGCTCTTCGGCCCTGGCCCTGGCCCGCGCCCTGTCCCGCCCGGACCTGGGCCCCGGCGCCGTGCTGATCGGCGCCCTCGGCACCGCCTCCGGCACCTGGATCGGCCTGTGGATCGGCGCTTGGTGGCTGGGCGGCGAAGTCGCCGGCTGACCCGACCGAAAGAAACCCCTCGCCGGCTGCGCCCGAGCGCTGACACCAGCCCTTCGAATGCCTTGGACAGGCCATTCGGCGGCCGCAGAAGCTTAGATCGTCGCCGCGCGCCGATTTCCTTTCTGCCTCTGAGGCGTCGAACGCCGGCGACACGCCGCGAGCCCAGCTCGCTCGCAGGACTCACCCGGGCAACGCACCGCGACCACGCACAAAGCCAGCGGGCGCACCGCACCGCACCGCACCGCGCCCCGCGCCGGGCCCCGCGCTCGGGCTCAGCCCTGGGCCAGCAGCGCCGCGCGCAGGCGCTGAAACAGATCCCGGTCCGGCCCCAGCGCGTCGGCGATCGGCGCCGCCGCGAAATCGTAGGCCTCGAAGGGCCCCTGCAACCGCTTCTTCGGATCCTCGCTGGCGAAACGCGGGATCGCGTGCCCGTGCAGCTCGGGCACCTGGTTGCACAGCACCAGGTAGTTGATGCGCTCGGCGCCCGTGACAGCCAAGATCGCATCCCCGAGCCGCACCAAATCGCTAAAAAACGCGGCGCGCCCGGCCTCGTCCAGATCGTTCGGACTCGGCACCACCGGATCGGGCAGCAGCATGCAACAACCGCGGATCGCCGCCGGCTGGTGCTTGCCCAAGATCGCCCACCCCGACCGCATCCTCCCCAAGCACTGCGGATCCTCCCCAGCCCGAATTCGCGCCACCCGCTGACCGATCGCTCCGCTCGACATGCCCCCATCTTGCACCAGGGAGGCCTCCGGAGGCATCCAGGATCTCGCCGAAACTCGTCCAAGAGGAGCATGCCGCTTACCTGACCCTCGCTCGCCTCACACGCCCCCCGACGACCGAAGGGCCCTCGGGTGGGTCTCCCGGTCAGGGGCGCCCCTCCGACCCCACCGCTCCCCTGAGGGGCCCCTCCCGCTCGAATTCAGCGCCCCTGCAGCAGGACCGGCAGATAGAGTTGAACCGCTGGGACGAGATCATCGGGACGCGGCGGATTGGATCGGTTCTGGCGTGCAATACGGCAAGCCTCGAGAATTTCCTCGTCGGATGGCGCGATGGAGCGGATCGTAGCCTCGAGTCTCGAACGCTCCCTCTGGAACAACGGCCGAAGCAACCGGGGCGCCTGCTCCGCCAGGGAATCCAGGCTCGCGCTGAACATGCTGAGCGTATCGAAGACATAGAGCCAATCCTTCGCGCGGTCGGAAAGTCGCGATCGTTGTCCGATCGACAACAATTTCTGGGCCAAGTAGGCCACAGGATTGACGACGTGGATCCGGAGATCGGAATCTGCCTCCAGCAGGCAGGTCCAAGGGGCGTTTAGGAGCAGATGCACTCCGTCGAGCCGCTCGGCTCGGACCCCACCAAACGCAAGCGCCTGCCCCCGCCGCCCGCCGGTTCGCGGTGCGATGAACTCCAGGTACCCATCCCCGGATTTCGGCACATAACGATGCTTGGCGACCTCGGCCCCGGTGACCGTCTCCGTGATTCCCGCAGCCAGGAGGCGCTCGATAAGCGAACGGTCCTTGGACATCGTGACTTCGAGGTCTCGATCCGCGGCAAGGTCGATGTCCTAGGTCCTGATGGCTGGATACTGCAGAGGTGTGGCGAGGGGATGACGCGGGAACAGGGCGTGGGCTGTGCCTCCGACCAGGACGAGGCTGGGGCCGAGGGGCTGGATCGCGGCGGCGACTTGGTGGAGCAGGGGGAGGGTCATTGGGGCTCGACTCGCGGGAGGCCGAGGCGGGCGATTAGTTCATGGGCTTGTTCGCGGCCGCGCAAGGGATGCTGGCTCAGGTCGAGCCAGCATTGCAGGGCATCGGCGGTGGGGACTCCCTCGATCAGCGGCGCTGCGCGGAAGAGAGCTCGTGGGAAGGCTGGCCGCCGGATCAGGACCTCCGGCGGCTCGAGGGGGCCGGTGAGGCGCAGTCCGAGCAGCTGCAGGGAGTTCGGGCTCGGGTCATCGTGATACAGGTGCACGGGAGCCCCGACGACGTGGCCCACTCCCAGTTGTTTGCAGGCGGAGAAGAGCGCCAGGCAGGCGCGCGGCTGCTGGCTGCTTCCAAGTGCCCCGTGGGTTTTCCTGAGGGCCGCTGAGAGTCTTCCAAGGGCATCGCCGCCTGGCAGCAGGAACCTCGCGCCTCGCTCCCGGACCGTGTGCGCCACGGCGCCGCGCCATGCATCCAGCAGCTCTGGAATCCGCACGAGGCGGTGGCTTGCAGCGTTGCGATCGAGGAACCCCAGGCTCTCCAATCCCGCCAAGACTCGGGAAACCGTGGACGTGGACAGATCGGCGGCCTTGGCGAGTTCGGCGTCCGTCTTCGCACGCAGTCGAGGGGCCCTGAGGAGGCTCGAGTCGATGTCTGGTGCGAGCAGGACCTTGAGCAGCCATTGCCCCTGATCGGTGAAGGGAGTCAAGGCCCGTTCAGGCGCAGCCCGTCGACCAACGTCGGGACTCTCGACCTCGATCTGGAACCGACCGAATCGGATCCAAACCGCTCCGCTCGGGTCGAGCAGTCCCCAATCGCCGCGGGGGTCGCTCCAAGCCTGATACTGCTTCAACCTGGCCGCCATGGAGGCCGTCAACGGAGTGCCTACGACGAGCGCGAGCGGGCGGCGATCGCGGCCCGCCGCAGCCCTTGCGGTCAAGATCGCCTCTGCGAGGGCCCGGCTCACGCTTTCGAAACTGGGGTTGCCGAGCACTCCCCGTAGAAGGACGAGGTACTCCTCCTTGGGGGTCTGCAACAGCAGCGCCTCGCTCGCTCCGCCAGGCCTGCCCGCCCCGGGAATCTGCAGCCCAGGCAGGGGACGCGCCGCCAGACCTTCGGACTTCAGCAGTTCCTCGAGCCGTCGGTGGCCCTTGGCCAGGAGGGAGTCGAGCTTGGAAGGCATGGAGGCGGGGTGGAGGCTCGCGGCATTGCATATGTATCGCACGTTGCGTACATATGCAATGCAGACCCCGAGCCCCCAGCTCGACTCGGGTCCCATTCGATGGACCGGGGCGGGGCCGGTGGCGGCTGTGGGGCGGTCAGCGGGCGGGCGGGGGCTGGCGCAGGTGGATCCAGAGGTGGCCGCGTTCGTCGAAGCGGGTGTCGAGCAGGGCGTAGCGGGCCAGGGCGGCGAGCTGGGCGACCATGGCCTGGCGGTAGGCGGGGTCCTGTTCGGCTTCGGCCATGGCCTGGCGGTGGGCCTCGGCGTAGAGGCGCGGGTCGTCGCCGGTGGGCGGGGGGGTCTGGGCGCCGCGCCAGGTGGCCAGCAGGGCTTCGGCGCGGCGGGACTGGGCGGTCTGCCAGGGCTCGAGGGCCGCTTCGGCGGCGGCCAGCTCGGCTTGGGCGGGGGCGAGGGCGGCGGGGTCGCTGGGTGGCCCGTCGAGCACCGTGTAGTCGCCGAGCGCCAGGTCGAGCCAGCCGTCGCCGTTCCAATCGAAGAGGGCCGGCTTGATGCGCTTGTCGGAGCGACCCTGGCCGCGTTGGCCCCAGGGCAGGGGCTCGATCAGCAGCTCTTCGGGACCCAAGGCGGTCAGGCCGGGGCCGCTCAGGTTGGGGTACCAGACCAGCGAGCCGTCCTGGGCGCCGAGCAACAGGTCCAGGTCGCCGTCCCGGTCCCAATCGCCGAGCACCGGGGCCGCGTCGCCGCTCTCGCGGCGCACGGGCTGGCCTTGGACCAGGAACGGCCGCGGGGGCTCGAAGCGCGGCGCGGGGAAGGGTGGCAGGCCGAGGGCCGCAGCGGGCGACGGCTCGCCGGGTTGGTCGGTGACGCGATCGGCACGCTGTTCGGCACCCGGTTCAGCGCCCTGCACAGCGCCCTGCTCGACGCCTAGGTCGGAGACAAGGTCGGCAGGGCGGCTGGCGCGGCGAGCGTCGGCGTTTTCCGGCCCGCTCGTGCGGGCGCCGTCGGGCTCGATCGGGGGCGAGGGATCGGAGGCGGGAACCTGCGGCGCCGCCAGGATCCCGCGGGCCCAGAGCAGCTCGCCGTCCATGTTGCCGATCAGCAGGTCGAGCTGGCCGTCGCCGTCCACGTCGCAGGGCAGGGGCGTCGAGGCGTCGACCGCATCCAGCAGGGCGCCGTCCGCGGTGCGGAGCAGCTCGGCGGCCGCGAAGGAGCCGTCGGGCAAGCGCGCGAACCAATGCACCTGACCGAAGAAGTCCCCGCTGAGCAGATCGCGGCGGCCATCGCCGTCGAGGTCCGCCAACTGCGGACCGAAACCGACGCATCACCCCGCGGGGATCGTGCCAGGCCCGCCGCCGGCTTCGAACCAGACCGCCGGACCGAAGCGCGGCTGGCCCGCGCGGCCCAGGTTTCGGTGGATCGCGAGGCGCCCGCCGCTGAACTGGCCGAGCAGCAGGTCGGTAAGCCCATCGCCGTCCCAGTCGGCGAACAGGGGCGCCGCGTGGCCCAGGGGCAGGCTGTGGACCTGGCCGTGAATCTCGAGCCGGAAGGGCTCGGCCAGGACGGGGTCCTGGGCCAGGAACAAGAGCGGCGCGAGCATCGTTGCAGAGGCTAGCGCACGGGCGGCGCGCAGGGGCCGCGGCCGGCCGTCGGAAGCCCGGGGCGCGCGGCCGGAAATCGATCCGATCGCCAGGCGGCGCGGCGGGCCGGAAGTCCGGCGGGCGGGCCTACGGGCCTAGGCCCGGCTGGCGAGACCCCGGTCCGGGCGCCGCTTGGCGTGGCCGCGCGACGCGGGTCAGCGGCCTCACGCGGCGCTCGAGACAGGCGGCCAGGCGCGCCGCGTGGCGCTGGCCTGGCCCGTATTCAGGCCGGCGGCGGCGCCGGTCAGATCGAGTCGAGACCCCAGGCGAAGGGGTAGCGCGGCAGTTGGTTCGGGGCGCCGCCCAGGGCGCGGGCGATGTGGATCGCGTTTTGGCTCTCGGCGCGCGGGGGCAGCAGGGCCTCGAGCAGCTCGCGGTCGGAGAAGCCCTGCAGCCGCTCCTGGGTGCTGGCGAGGTCCCGGTTCATGGCGGCGGCGATGCGCTCGAGGGCTTGGCGGCGATCGACCAGCTTGCCGAAGCCGAGCACGCCGCGGCGCGCTTGGGTGTCCAGGTCGCACAGGGTCTGGGTCACCGGCTGGGGGAACTCCGGCGCGATCACGAACAGGCACTGGGCTTGGTTGCCGCGCTCGGCGTAGTAGCGCTCGGCGTGGGCGCGGATCAGGCCCAGGACGGCCTGGGCTTCGCCGGCCCACTCGTGGATCACGTGGGCGAGGTCCTCGCCGCGGCCCAGGATCGCGTAGGCGATCGGCATGTCGTCGCGGGTCGCCACCAGGACGCGGCAGCCGGGCACCGAGAGCAGGGCGCGGGTCTCCTCGAGGGAGCGGTGCACGCGCACCGGCTGGGAGACGTGCAGGACGTGCATCAGGCGCAGGTCGCGCTGTTCGTACTCGCGCACGCCCTGGGCCACGGGCAGGCGGTTCAGCACGTCGGGGGGCAACGGGATGTCGACCTCGACGCCGACCGCGCGGTAGCCGCGCGCCAGGTAGAAGCCGGCGTCGTCGGCCCACAGCAGGGTCGCCAGGCAGCCTTCGCGGCGCGCGTACTCTTCGGCAGCCGCCAGGGCTTGGCTGGCCAAGCCCTGCTGGCGGTAGGCCGGGTCGGTGACCACCGAGCCGATCAGGCCCAGCTTGATCGCGCCGCCGGGCAGCACGAAGACCCGCGGGACGACGGCCAGGGCGCAGCGCGCGGCCTGCTCGTCGGCCAGCTGCACCACCTTGCCCGGGAAGCCCTCCTGGAAGGCCAGGGGATAGGCCTCCGCCAGGGGATGGACCGGGTGGAGCACGCGCTCCATCAGGGCGAGGGCCGGTTCGATGCCAGCGCGCAGGGCGAGGGTGGTGTTCATGGCTGAGGGAACGGGGTCAATCGGGGGCCTGTGGGCCGCGGGCAAGCGCCGCCTGCCGGAAGGCCTCCAGCAGGCGGTCCTTGACGGTCAGCGCGTCCTCCAGGGAGGCCCGGGCGGATTCGACCGCCTGGGACAGCTCGCCGGCGGAGCGCACCTGGGCGCCGCTGGTGCGGACTTCATCGGCGCGGCGCTCGAGATCCTCGAGCAGCGCGGCGAACAGGTGCCCCTGGCGAGTCCCAGAGGCGGGCGCGGCCGGGGCGGGGCCGGCCGGCAGCGGGCCGGCGATCGGGCCGGCCGAGGGGATCTTGGGGTCGCTCATGGCGCTTGGCGGAGGGGCGCGGGCGGTGCGGCTGCGGCGGCGCGGGGCTGGCCCCGGCCGCGCGGATCCACGGCCGTCAACGCAGGTAATTGAGCAGGCTCAGGTTCAGCAGGCGCGAGCCCGCGGATTGGGACAGTTGCACGGCCAGTTCGGCCTGGGAGAGGTCGCTGATGGCCTGGGCGAGGTCGGCGTCGCGCAGCTCGCCGAGCTCGGCGCCGACGCGCAGCTCGAGGTTCTGGAAGCGCTCGCCGGAGACCGACAGGCGCTGGCTGCGGGCGCCCAGCACGCCCAGGGCGCGGGTCACGTTCTCTTCGTGGCGGGTCAGCTCGCCGAGGCGCGCGTCCAGGCGGTCGGTCAGCTCGTCGAGGCTCCACTGCGAGGAGTCCTCGAGGTCCGTGGCGATCCCGGCCAGCACCGCGAACAGGTCGCTGGCGCCGTTGAACAGCGCCAGCTCGCTGCCGGCCTTGACCATCTGGGTCGCGTCGACGTGCACGCGGTTGCCGCTCTTCGGATCGACCAGCTCGAGGTCCGCGGCGCTGAAGTCGAGCGCCTGGGGCGGGCCGCCGCCGATCGAGATCTGCGCGTTGCCGGTCACGCTGGCCGACACGTCCTGCGGCGTGAAGCCGGACAGGTCGAGGTGCAGCACCTCGCCGCTCGCATCGTAAACGGCGAAATCGGCCGCTTCCGGGCTGCCTGGCGCCGGCAGGGGCACCGGGGTCGAGCCGCCCAGGCTGATCGTGCCGGAAGTCCCATCGATCACCAGGCTGCGCGGCCCGACGAAGCTGTCCGCGCTGCCGCCGGCGACCGGCAGGATGCCGAAGCTGGCCAGGGCGGAGAGGTCGCTGCCGCTGCGCTCGACCAGGATCTGGCTCTCGCCCAGGCCCTGGTTGGCGGTGGGGCCGAGGCTCAGGCCGGTGTCGCCCACCAAGGACACGCCGGAGGGCTCGAATTTGGAGAAAATCTCGCCGCCGGGCAGGTTGATCGGCACCGGCGCGCCGCCCACGTCGAGGGACTGCTCGAATCCGTCGCCCTGGTAGAGCACCTGGCCGCCCTGCGACACGAAGGGCGTGGTGGTGGTGCTCGTGCCGGCGAACAGGTAGCGATCGCCGACGCGGCTGTTGGCCATTTCGAGCAATTGCTCGGAGAGGCCGCGGAACTGCGTCGCCAGGACCTTGCGGGCGCCCTCGTCCAGGGTGCCGTTCATGGCCTGGATCAGGTTGGCGCGGGCCTCGGCCACCAGGCCGCTGACGTCCAAGAGGTTCGAAGCAGCCGCGTCCAGCAGGTCGCCGCCCGAATCGATCGCTTGGCGCGTCGCGCCGATGCTGGACAGGTCCCGCTGCCCGCGCAGGATGCGCGCCGCGACCGCCGGGTCGTCGGAAGGCTTGGCGACGCGCACGCCGGTCGAGATCTGCTGCTGGGAGGTCAAGAGCCGCGCGAAGTTGCTGCGCAGACCCGCGAGCAGGCGGTCGTAGGGCTGGCGGGTGGTGTAGCGCTGGATCGTCATCGAGGGCTCCTCACAGGATCGAAAGCAGCTCGTCCTGCAGGCGGGTGACCACCGACAGGTACTGGGCCGCGGTGGCGTAGGCCTGCTGGAAGCGGGTCAGGTCGACCAGCTCCTCGTCCGCGTTGACGCCCGAGACCGAATCGCGGCGCTGCTGGAGCGAGGCCAGCACCTGGTCGGCGGTGTCGAGCGAGAGCTCCATGGCGGCCAGGTCGAAGCCCAGGCCGCCGATCATCTCGTCGTATCTCGAGCCGAGGGTGCGGCCGTCGAGCAGGGCCAATTCCTGGGTTTCGATCTGGCCTAGGGCCAACAGCGCCTGGTTGCCGCCGCTGGTGCCGGTCCAGGAGGCGGCGATCAGGTCCGGGTCCGCGGCGAGGTCGGAACGCACGGCGATCGTCTGAGCGTCGGAGCCGACGAAGAACCCATTGAGGCCGAGGGCCACCAGCACGTCGGCGCTGTCGGAGTCAGCCCGGGCTTCGATGGCGAAGCGGCCGTCGGAGGAGCCCGAGAGATCGCCCAGAGACACCGCCACTTCGATGCCGTCGATCACCGCCAGGGGCGTGCCCGGTTGATAGCCGGCGCCGATATCGAGGGTCGCCACGAGAGCCCCCGTGGAATCGAACACCTCCAGGCCGAGCCCCGGGGTCGTGCCCACCGTGCCGTCGCCGGTGACGGCGAACACCAGCTGCTTGTCGACGGCGCCCGTGAGGGCTCCGGAGACGCTGATGGCCGCGGCGTCGTCGCTGCCCTGCGCGGTCTGACCGACCTTGCCGGACAGGCCCAGGGCCGCCGCGGCGCCGCCGCCGGTCAAGCTGAAACTCTGGCTGCTGCCGGCGCCGGCGCTGGTCAGCTGCAGGAAGCCGCCCACGGCATGCGCTTCCAGTCCGGCGCCGCTGAAGCCGGCGTCGTTGTTCAGGAATTCGGCCAGTTGCTCGGCGCTGACTTCGGTCGCGTCGGGGAAGCTGCCCAGCGGGAAGGCGACCGAGACGTTGGCGGGGCCGCCCGCGGGCACGGCGAAGTCGAGGCCGCCGCCCGCGGACAGGTTGTAGGGGCCCTTCGAGGCCGAGCCGAGCTTGGCCTTGCCGCCGGACAGGGTGCCGGCGCTGTCGGGGTCCCCATCGAGGCGGTTCGAGAAGTCGAAGCGCAGGCCGGCTTCGGCCACGATCGAGAGCTGGTTCTCGGCGTTCAGGCTGGCGCCGATTCCGGGCACCGAGCCCAGGGCCGCG
>JBIKLM010000380.1:0-4404 GCA_044359835.1 Planctomycetota bacterium | reverse complement strand
GGGCCGCCATCCGGCGGCCACAGAGTCTGGGATCGTCGCTGCGCGCCGATTTTTTCCCAGCCACTGAGCGGATGGGCGGGCGGCCGGCTCGCGCGCCGCTGCCCGAGCCGCTGCCCGCGCCGGGGCCTCCGCCTTGCGGCGCTCAAGGCCCGCTCGGCGCGTGCAGCTCGCAGAGCTCGCCCGGGACGCCGGAGCTGAGCGCCACGGCCAGGCTGAGCCACGGCCGCGGGCGGCGCACGAACAGGCCCAGGGCCCCGCCGGGCCCTCCGGAGGGGCCGCGCTGCAGGCGCGCTCGGCGCCAGCCCGCGGCGTCCGGCTCGCCGAGCGGCCAATCGAGCTCGAACCAGGCCAGCTCCGCCCGGAGCCCGAGCCCGAGGGCCTTGGAGAGGGCCTCCTTGAGCGTCCACAGGTCGAAGAAGGCTGCGCCGCGCTGCTCGAGCGGCAGGCGCCGCAGGCGCTCGGCCTCGCCGGCCGCCAGGCCCAGGGCGGTCCAGTCCTCGCTGGGATCGAGCTCGACGTGGCGCTCGATATCGACGCCGACGGCGCCCGCGGGAACGCTGGCCACGGCCACGGCCCCGCGGGTGTGGGACAGGCTCGCCTGCCAGGTCCAAGCGCGGGCCCCGTCGGCGCCAAGGCCAGCGGGCAGCAGCCGCGGCGGCGGGCCCTGGACCCAGCGCAGCACCGCGGGGTCGAGTCCTGAGCGCCGCGCGAGCTCGAGCCGCACGGCCAGGTGCGCCGCCAGGTAGGAGTCGCGGTCCTCGGCGTGCACGAACCGCGCAGCGCGCTCGCGCTCGGCTGGTTCGAGGCTGGCGAGCGCTCCGCCAGAGCGGGACAGGTAGGGACCGGGTTCCGCCCAGGCGACCTGCGGGCCCCCATCGGCCGGATCCAAGGAAGCGGATGCCACGCCAGGTCCCGCCCTACTGCCAGCGGAAGCGCCGGCTGGCCAGGGCAAAGGTCAGCACGGCCCAGGCGCTGAGGATCCCGAGTTCGCGCGCGATGCCGACCAGGCTCGCACCCTCGTTGATCACGCCGCGCAGCCCGTCGTTGAGCGCCGAGAGGGGCAGCAGGCTGAGCGGCAGGTGCAGCGCCTCCGGGAAGCGCTCGTAGCTGAAGAAGATCCCCGAGAAGATCCACATCGGCAGGGTCACCAGGTTGATCCAGCCGTTGGCCGCCTCGAGGGTCTCGACGCGCGCCGCGATCAGGACGGCGATGCCGCTGAAGGCCGCCGAGCCGAGCAGCGCAACCAGAAAAGCCGCCGCGCTGGCGCCTTCGATGTGGATGTCGAACAGCAGCCAGCCGAACAGCAGCAGCGAGAGCACCTCGAGCGTCAGGAACGTGGCGCGCGAGAGGAACATGCCCACCAGGAAGGTGCTGCGCGGCATGGGCGTCGCAGCCAGGCGCTTGAGCTGCCGGCGCTTGCGCATCAGCACGATGTTGTACCCGAGGCCCCACATGCAGCTGCCCATCAGGGTCATGCCGATCATGCCGGGGAACAGGAAATCGATGTAGCGCGTGCGCGAGCTGTAGGTGCTGTCCGCGGCGGCCAGCGGGTCCTGGCGCCCGAAACCGCGCTGCAGGGCGTCGTCGACCGCCAAACGCGCGCGGCGCGCCTCGTCCCGATCCGGGTCGAAGCTGTATTCAAGGCTGCGGCCGGTCTCCACGGCCCCCGGGGCCAGGACCTCGGCCGGACGGGGCTCGGCGCCGGCAGCCTCGGGCTGCTCCACGCCGCGCACGGCCAGATCGATCGAGCCGATGCGCAGCCCGCGCGCCAGGACCTCGCCGCTGGCCTCGACCAGCTCGATCTTGCCCGCCTCGACCAGCGCCGCGAGGGCTTCCGCCAGCCAGGCCTGCTGGCCGTCGTGGGCCACGCGCGGCAGCGGCGGCTGCCGTTCGCGGAAGGCCAGGCCCAGCCCCAAAGACAGCAGGACCGGGAAGCCGAAGGCCCAGAACACCGCGCCGCGCTCGCGCAGGAACTCGCGCATGCGCGCCAGGGTCAGCTCGAGCCAGGCCGGATGGGTGACCCGTGCGGAAGCGGGCCGCGCGGGTTGTGCACGATCGGGCTCAGCCATCGCGCAGCCCCTTGCCGGTCAGGTGCAGGAACACGTCTTCGAGCGTCGCCTGGTGGGTGGTCAAAGCGGTCAGGGCCAGCCCGCGGGTCTCGAGGCCGGCCACCAGCGCCATGACCGTGGCGCCGACGGCGTCCGAGAGGATCACCGGGGCCCCGCCGTGGTCGCGCACCGTCCTGGCCCCGGGCAGCGTGCGCAGCCAGTCCGGCTCGACGGCCGCCGAGGCCGAGAACTCGATCACCGATTCGGCTCCGAGCCCGCGGATCAGGGCCGCGGGCGTGTCGCAGGCCACGATCCGGCCGCCGTCCATGATCGCGATGCGATCGCAGAGCACCGCGGCCTCCTCCATGTAGTGGGTGGTGAGCAGCACGGAGCCGCCTTCAGCGCGGTACTGCTGGAACACCTCCCACAGGCGTCGGCGGGCCTGGGGATCGAGACCCGTGGTGGGCTCGTCCAGGAACAGCAGCTCCGGATCGGAGACCAGCGCCGTGGCCACGGCCAGGCGCTGGCGCTGGCCGCCGGACAGGGCGTGCACCCGGGCGCCGGCCTTGGAGTGCAGATCGACGCGCTCCAGGACCTCGTCGATGCCCTTGCCGCGTCGATAGAAGCTGCGGTACAGGCGCAGCACCTCGCGCACGGTCAGGTTGTCGCCCAGCTGGGTCTCCTGGAGCTGGACCCCGATGCGCTGGCGCAGCTCGCTGCTGCGCCCCGGCCCCCAAGGGATGCCCAGCAGCCGCACCTCGCCCTGGTCGGGCTCGAGCAGCCCCTCCAGCATCTCGATCGTGGTGGTCTTGCCGGCCCCGTTGGGCCCCAGCAGCCCGAGGGTCTCGCCCCGCCGCACGACCAGGTCCACGCCGCGCACCGCCTGCACGTCGCCGAAGCGCTTGTGCAGTCCGATGGCTTCGAGGGCCTTCTCCGAGCTCGTGTCGCGCATGGTCGCCCCCCCGCGCCCCGCCCCCGGGGATCCCGGGATCCCGACGGGCGGAGCGGCGGCCTTCACTCCCACTCGATCGTGGCCGGCGGTTTCGAGGAGATGTCCAGCACCACGCGGTTGATGCCGCGCACCTCGTTGATGATGCGGTTGCTGATGCGCGCCAGGAGCTCGCGGGGCAGGTAGGCCCAGTCGGCGGTCATGGCGTCCTCCGACTCGACGAGGCGCAACGCGCAGGTGGCTTCGTAGGTGCGGGCGTCGCCCATCACCCCCACCGACTTGACCGGCAGCAGCACGGCGAAGTACTGCCACAGGCCCACGTGGGCGCCCACGCGCTCGATCTCGGAGGTCACGATCGCGTCCGCCCGGCGCAGCAGCTCGGCGCGCTCCGGCGTGACCTCCCCCAGCACCCGCACCGCCAGGCCGGGCCCGGGGAAGGGCTGGCGATCGACGACGGCCGGCGGCAGGCCCAGGCTGCGTCCGATCGTGCGGACCTCGTCCTTGAACAGGTCCCGCAGCGGCTCGACCAAGCCGAGTTCGAGGTCCTTGGGCAGCCCGCCCACGTTGTGGTGGCTCTTGATCACCGCGGTCGAGCCGCCGTGGGCGGCGACCGACTCGATCACATCGGGATAGAGCGTGCCCTGGCCCAGGAACTTCGCGTTGCGGAAGCGCCGCGCCTCCCCCCGGAAGACCTCGACGAACTCGTGCCCGATGCGTTTGCGCTTCTCTTCGGGGTCGGTGACCCCGGCGAGCCGGCGCAGGAAACGGGCGCCCGCATCGACCACGGTCAGGTCGAGCTGGAAGTGGTCGCGGAACAGGCGCTCGACCTCGGCGCGCTCGCCCTGCCTGAGGAGTCCGTTGTCGACGAAGATGCAGTGCAGGCGCGGGCCGATGGCGCGCTGGATCAGCAGCGCCGCGACCGAGCTGTCGACGCCGCCCGAGAGGCCCATCACGACCTCGCCCTGCCCGACCTGCCGAGCGACCTTGTGAATCTCGAGCTCGACGATGTTCTCCGGGGCCCAATCGCCGGGCAAACCGCAGACTTGGTGCACGAAATTGGCCAGCACCTCGCGGCCGCGCACGCTGTGCGTGACCTCGGGATGGAATTGGATCCCGTACAGACGCCGAGCGGCGTCGCCGATGGCGGCGAATTCGCAGTTTTCGCTGCGCCCCAGCACCTCGAAGCCTTCAGGCGGGCGCGAGACCGAATCGCCGTGGCTCATCCACACCACGGTATGGCCTTCGATGTGCTCGAAGATGCCCGTGGGGCGCGTGATCGCGATCGAGGTGCGCCCGAATTCACGCTTGTCCGCGGCCAGCACCTGGCCGCCCAGGGCCTGGGTCATCCATTGCAGTCCATAGCAGATGCCGAGCACCGGCACGCCCAGGGACAGCAGTTCGACCGGG
>JBIKLM010000040.1:0-15327 GCA_044359835.1 Planctomycetota bacterium | reverse complement strand
ACTCCACGAACCGGCCGGTGCCGTCGTTCAGGAACAGACGGGTCGGGACGTTGCCGCCGAAGGCGCCGCCGTAGGAGCTGTGCACCAGGTCGGAGTCGCCGTCGTTGTCCAGGTCGCCGAAGTCGCAGTCGCAGCTCCAGTCGATGAACGTGCCGTTCGGCAGGACAGCGCCGGGCGGGATCGAGGAGCCCGGACCGCCGAGGCCGATCCAGCGGGTCGCAGTCTCATCGATGTAGAAGCCCAGGGTGCCGCCCTGGATGAAGCCACGGTTGGTCCACCACTTGTTCCCCTGGTTCGAGAGCTGGGCGGTGTTCGAGCTGTAGATGTCGATGTCGCCGTCGTTGTCGAAGTCGACGAACTCGATGTCGCGGCTTTGGTCCTGCGTGACCGGGAAGCGGGTCGCGGTCTCGTCAAGGAAGGCACCGATCGGCCCGGCCTGCAGGCCGCCGCGGTTGATCCAGATGCGGTTCTGGTCGTTGCCGGCGTCGCCGCCGTCCGCGAAGATGGCATCCCAGTCGCCATCCAGGTCCACGTCGCCGAAGTCGACGTTCTCGGTGCTGGAGGCGATGCCGGGACCCGTCGGGTTTCCGGAATTGTCCTCCACAAGCTGGGCGTTGGCCGTACCTGCGAAGCCGAGCAGGCCGGCGCTCGCCAGGAGGGCGAGGGTCTTGGAAGTGGGGTTGCTCATGAGCTGGTGAGGGGCGTGGGTGGGCCCACGTTGAGGAGTCGGGTCCGGGCGACACGGATGCCGCACGGACCACGGGAGGGTCCTACAGAGTGTACGCCGAGAACCCGAACCGGGGGGAAGACGTGGGCCGACCAGGTCCGAGTTCCCTGCGGAAACCCAAAGCAGCGCGAGAGCGGGGGTCTGGGCCGAACATTCCAGCCCCAAGCTTGGACAGGACCCGCTCCAACCGCCGCCGCGACTAGGACGCGCCTGCCAGACCCTGCGCCTGGAGGAAAAAAAGGCCGGGTCCGGCTGGTTTCGGGGCTTCGGGGCTCCCTGGCGGTCTCCGCGGGGTCGTCCGCGCCGCTCGGTCGATTTTTTTCTCGCGGGCCGCCCCGCGGCTCCCTTCCACCGCTCGGGAGGGCGTCTTGGCTGCGCAGCCGGCAGGATTTTCTCGACGAGCCGCGGCCCGGGCCAGGCCCGGCGGGCCTCCCGAATCCGCTCGTGCGGGCCGCGCTCACTTGGGTCCCCGGGCGGCCGGTCCCTCTTCGCCCGCAGCCGCGCCCGCTATCAGGCCCGCTGCGGGCACCTAAGGACAACCTGGCCAAGCGGCCCGAGCCCGGCCCGAGCCCGGCCCCCCAGCGCCGGTCATTCCGCCGGGGCCAGCCGGGCGGGCTGGGGCGCGAGCAAGGCCAGGGCCGGTGGCAGCAGGCGCTCGACCGTCAGGGTCGCCGTATCCGCGTCCTTGCGGTAGGAACAATAGTCGGGGGCGGTGCTCTGGACCTTGGCGCCCCGGCCGTACAGCTCGATCTCCGCCGCC
Source organism: Planctomycetota bacterium (assembly GCA_044359835.1). GTDB lineage: Bacteria > Planctomycetota > UBA1135 > UBA1135 > JBIKLM01. Next base: position 13,840 of record JBIKLM010000040.1, on the reverse strand, counting down.
GAGGTCGGGGCGAAGAAACACAGCACCGGGCGGCGCCGGGCGACCGCCATGTGCAGCGCCAGGGAATCGCTGGTGATCAGCAGGTCCAGGGCGTCCACCAGGGCCGCGAAGTCCAGCAGGGAGTTGTCAGTGCCCGTGTCGAAGGCCTCGACGGCCCCGGATAGGCCCGCCAGGAGCTGCCGATTGCGCTCGGCTTCCTCCGGTCCCCCCAGCAGAGCGAAAATCGGGCGGCCGCGGCCGCGGGAGCCAAGCTCCGCCGCCAACCGGTGGGCCAGCTCGACCGTGCGCTCGATCGGCAGCTTCTTGGACTCCCAGCGGCCGCCGGAACCGGTATTGAGGCCGATCAGGGGCCGCCCCGGGGCCCAGCCGGCCCGCCGGAAGCGGGCCCGGGCCGTTTCCAAACGCTCCAGTTCGAGGGGCAGCTCCGGCTCGCCCATGGGGATGCCGAACATGCGCGCATAAATCGCCGCGTGGCTTTCGCGGTTCGCCAGTTTGAGCTGGTCCGCGCGAGCCTTGCCGTGCACGGACAAGAGGCCCATGTCGAACCAGGGCGCGACATCCGGCGTGTAGCAGCGTTGCTCCCCCCGCAGGTAGGCCCCCGAGAGCCGCCCGGGGAATCGGGCGGGATCGCCGACTCGCGTGGCCAGCTCACACAGCGGCAGCTCGTCGTCCAGGGACAGGACCCGGGAGAGGGGCGCGCCGGAAAGCTCCCGGCCCAATTCGGCCAGGGCGGCACGATCGTCCGGGGGGACGCACAGGACGCGGGCCACCAGCGGATGGCGCTCGACCAGCGGCCGGGCGCCGGGGGCGGTCAGCCAGGTGACCCGCAGGTCCGGATGGCGCAGGCGGAAACCGGGCAGGATCGAGGTGGTCCGCAGCACGTCGCCCAGGGCGCCGGTCTTGATCACCAGGAGCTCGAACATCGGGGCGGTCGGGGGGGCAACGGTGGGCGCAGGGCGGCCGGCAATCCTACCCCGGAAGAGACGCGGGGTTCGGGGCGACCGCCGCCGTCCCAGGGACCGCGGTCCGAAGGACGGACCTGGGCCCCGCGGACACTAGGATCCGCCCATGCACAGCCTGGTGGTCCTGCCGACCTACAACGAAGCGGAAAACGTCCTGCCGCTGATCGCCGAGATCCTGCCCCAGGACCCGGGCCTGCACGTGCTGGTGGTCGACGACAACAGCCCGGACGGCACCGGCCGGCTGGTGGCCGAGCTGGGCCAGCGGGAGCCGCGCGTGCACCTCCTCGCGCGCCCGGGCAAGCTCGGCCTCGGCAGCGCCTACCTGGCGGGCTTTCGTTACGGGCTCGAGCACGGCTTCGAGCGCGTCCTGACCATGGACTGCGACTTCAGCCACAAGCCCCGCTACCTGCCGCTGCTGTTGGCCGGCATGGCCGACCACGACCTGATGATCGGCTCGCGCTACGTGTCCGGCGGCGGGATCAAGAACTGGCCCCTGCACCGCAAGTTCCTGTCCGCTTTCGCCAACCTGTACACGCGCCTGCTGCTGCGCTTGCCGGTGCGCGACTGCACCAGCGGTTTCCGCTGCTACAGCGCCGAGGTCCTGCGCCGCGTCGATCCCTTCAAGGTGCGCTCCTCCGGCTATTCCTTCCTCGAAGAGATGGTCTGGCGCGTCCATCGGCATGGCTTCGCCATCGGCGAGACCCCGATCCTGTTCGAGGATCGCGAGCGCGGCGTCTCGAAGATCAATCGCAAGGAGATCTATCGCGCGGCGCTGCACGTGCTGTCGACGGCCCTGCGGCGCAGCCCGGCCCGGGACTGAACCGCGGGCCTCCACCTGGCGGAGCTTGCGCCGGTTGGCCACCGGATCCAGCGCGCGGGAACGACCCGTGGAGCTCCCTGGCCGAAGGCTGGCGCCCGCGCAGAGCGGGGCGGGCTGGATCAGAGGCCCCGCCAGGACCGAGGCCATGGCGAGGCCGTGACAAGGCTCAGCCGCCGGCGATGGCCAACACCAGATCCAAGCGATCGCCGTCCTCCACGCGGTCGCCGGGCGCCAGCCGCTGGCCGCGGCGCAGGACCTCGGGCAGGATGCGCCCCTCGCGCAGCAGGCGGGCTGCAAGCTCCTCGTCGAGCGCGGCGGCGCTGGCCAAGACCTCGGCCAAACTGGCCGGCAGCGGCCGTCCGAGCTGTCCGCCGGGCAGCGCCCGGCCTAAGGCGCGGCCGAGCGGCCCGAGGGCGAAAAGCTCCACGCGGCCGGGGCGCGCGGCCTCGCCTGGCGCCGCCGCGGATGCGAGTGCGGGCCCTGAGCGGGGCGTTCCAAGCGGGCGCCGGGGACCGCCCGGTCCGGCCAGCGGCAGTGCCCGCGGCACGCTCCACAGCCCGAACTCCGGCGCGTCGCTGTCGAGCGCCGGCAATCCGCGCCCGCGCAGGAGCTCCAGGGCGGCCAGGTCCTCGGCCGCGAACAGGCCGGCGGGTGGCTCGGCTTGTGCAGCGCCCAGGCGCGCATCGAGCGCGCGCCGGCGCTCGATCAGCGCGGCGCCGAGCCCGATGAAGCGATCGGCGGCCGAGCCCTGGGTCTGCGGCAGCTGCGCGGGCCAGAGCCGCGCCGCGAACTCCTCCAAAGCGAGCACCCGGTCCGCGAGCAACCCGGCGGCCGCGAAGGCGCAAAAACCGCTCACATCGAGGGCCGCGACCAGGTTTTGATGCCACCACAGGCGCGTGGGCAGGTCCTCGAAACGCGGCCAGCCCCGCTCGTCCCGGGGCGCGTCCTGCTGCTCGAGAAACGGGAAGGCGCGCATCGGATCGCTGCCGCCGCTGCTGCTCCACTGGGCCAGGGCCATGGCTCCGGAAAGGCCGCGCGGCGCCACCTGCCCATGCAGATTCAGGGGCGCTGGCAGCCCCAGCTGCCGCGCCGTGGCCACGGCGCCGTCCAGCAGGATCCGCTCGGGCGCTTGCGGCTCGAGCGCGCGCGCGAGCAGCCGAGCGGCGCGCTCGCCATCGAAACGGTCGCCCTCGGCCCGGCACCACAATTCGAGCGCCGCGCCGACCTCCTTGGCGTCGACCCCCAGGCGATCGCACATCGCCAGCAGGCCCAAGGCGGCATCGAAACGCTCGGGCCCCCGCTCCGGCAGCAACGCCAAGGTCGCGCCGAAATGGGCCCGCACCGCGGGGCCCTGGCTGCGCGCAAAACTCCATCCGCAGGGCGTCGGACATCCGCGGCAGCCGTGGCGGCTGGCGCGGGCCGCCTGGGCGTCCTGGGCCAAGCTGGCGCCCTGCGCGCTGGAAAGCCCCGCTTCCCCGCGCGCGGCGGAGCCGTGCAACAGCTCGAGCGTGCCCAATTCGCTGCGCTGTTCGAGCCGCGGGGAGCTTTGCAGCAAGCGCGTCCAGGCGCGCTGGTCCACGGCCGGACCCGCGGAGAAGCCTTCGAAAACCAGCGCCTTGAGGGACAGACCGGCGCCGAACCGCGCGCCCAGCCCGCCGCGGCCCACGAAGCTCTGGCCGGAGACCAGGCCCGCGGCGAGCGCCCCGCGCTCCCCGGCCGGTCCGACCCGCAGGCTGGCCCCCAGCGCGAGGCGGGTCCCAAGCCGCGACTCGGTGTCAGCGGGTGTGGCCCCGACCAGCTCGGGCCAGCGCTCGAGCCGCGCCCGCGGCCCCGGCTCGATCACCAGCACCAGGCCGCTGCCCTGGGCGCGCCCGTGCAGCAGCAGGGCGCCGCCGAGCTGCGCCAGCAGCGGGCCCAGCTCCCCGCCCACCTGCCCCTCCACATAGCGGCCGGTCAGCGGTCCGACCCCGGCCACCGTGGCCCGTGCCGCCGTGGGCACGCCCGCTCGCACCGCCGGTCCGACCGCCAGCGCCAGGGCCCCCGGGGCCCCTCCCGGCAGGGCCTCGGCCAGCTCCAGGGCCAGCAGCGCCGCCGCCGAGCCGCCCACCGCCATCCAAGCGGCCGCCGAGCGAGGCCGCTCCAGCCGATCGAGGGTCCGGGCGGCGCCGCCCGGCTCCAGCGTGGAGAGATCGAGGCACCAGACGCTGGGCCGCAGGGCCTGCTCCGTGCCCGGGGAATCACGCCGGGGCGCCATTCCGCCAGCATAGGCGCCGCTCTGACCGCGCAGCGGCCTGCGGCGCGGTCCGAACGGGCGCCCCCGCCCGCCGGCCAGCAGGCGCCCGGCGCAGGCCCCCGGGCCCTGCAAAGGCGGCTCGGACGGCCCCGCGCTTGTCCTCGGGCCCGCCGGGGCCTACGGTCCTTGCGAGTCCCCGCGGAGCCGCGTGTTTCCCCCCCTCGAACTCGGCCGCTTGTTCGGCATCCGCATCCGCGCCAGCTGGAGCTTCGTGGCCGTGCTGGCGGCGGTCTTGTTCGTGGCCGGTCAGGGCGGCGTGCTCAGCAGCGGCTGGCTGACGTTCGTGGTGCTGCTCGCCGGCGTGCTGCTGCACGAGATCGGCCACGCCCTGTGCGCCAAGCGCTTCGGGATCCAGGTGCTCGACATCACCTTCTGGCCCCTGGGCGGCATGGCGCGCATGAGCGAGGTGCCTGAATCGCCGCGGGTCGAAGCCTGGATCGCCCTGGCGGGCCCGCTGGTGAACCTGGCCGTGGCGCTGCTGACGGCCCCCTTGCTGGCCTACGCCGGCGACGGCCCGTTCTCGGGCAGCCAAGCGGGCCTGTGGCCGCGCTTCTTGTACAGCACCCTGTGGATCCATCTGAGCCTGGGGCTGTTCAACCTGGTGCCGGCCTTCCCCATGGACGGCGGGCGCGTGCTGCGCGCGCTGCTCGGGCTGCGCTTCAGCTGGCTGCAGGCCACGGAGGCCGCGGTCAAGGTCAGCCGCTTCACGACCCTGGCCCTGTTGCTCTTCGGTCTGCTGCGGGCCCCGCAGCTGGGTCTCGTGTTCCTGATCGTGGCGCTGTTCCTGTGGTGGGAGGGCTTCTCCGAGCTGACCCAGGTGCGGCTGCGCCACGCCCAGGAGTTCTTCGCACGCGCCACCGGAGCGGCACGGGGCGCCGCCGCGGACAGCGCCTTCGCTCCCGAAGGGGCCGTGCGAGCGCCTGGAGACCGGCCCGCATCCACACCGCCCCCGGTCGCACAGGCGCCGGCGCAGAGCGCGGGTTTGTTCGGCGCCGCGGCGTTGCCCGGGGAGCCGATCGGCGCCGGCGCGGCCGGCGGCCTCGCCAACGGGGCCCGCCGCCCGGCCCTGTGGTCCCTCGAGCCCCTGCTGCAGCGCGGCCGCCGTCACGGGTTCGACCCGGAGGTGCTGCGGCTGCTCGAAGCTTTCCCCGGTCCCCTGCGGACGCGCGCCCTGGAGCCGTGAGCGCGCCTCTGCCCTTCTTCGCCGCGGGCCAGCGCCAGAGCTCGGGCGCGCATTTGGCCGTCGAAGACAAGCACGACGGCCGGCTGCTGGCCCGGGTGTGCCTGGCGGACGGCGCCGCCATCTCGGCCGCGATCGCCGCGGCCGAGCGCGCCCGCGCGCCGCTGCTGGCGCTGCCGCCCTGGCGGCGCCGCGAGGTCCTGCTGGCCATGGCGCAGGGCCTAGCCCAGCGCCGCGAGCGCTTCACCGAACTGCTGATCCGCGAGGCGGGCAAGGTGCGCCGCGACGCCGAAGGCGAGGTGCAGCGCGCGATCCAGACCTTCGAGCTGGCGGCCGGCGAAGCCGTGCGCCAGGAGGGCCAGATCTTCGAGCTCGGCAGCTCCCCCCAGGACCAGGGCCGGCGGGCCTTCTGGCGCCGGGTGCCGGTGGGCGTGGCCAGCTTCATCACGCCGTTCAACTTCCCGCTCAACCTGGTGGCCCACAAGATCGCCCCGGCGATCGCCGCGGCGGTGCCCTTCGTGCTCAAGCCCGCCAGCTTGACCCCGCTGTGCGCCCTGCTGCTGGGCGAGCTGCTCGACGAATGCGATCTGCCCGCGGGCAGCTTCGCGATCCTGCCCTGCCGCCGCGACGGCGCCGAGGCCTTCTCCAGCGACCCGCGCCTGGCGGTGCTGTCCTTCACCGGCTCGGACGAGGTCGGATTCGCGCTCAAGGCCCGCGCCGCCCACATGCGCGTGGTACTCGAGTTGGGCGGCAACGCCGCGGCCATCGTGTGCTCCGACTGGCCCGTGGACGACGCTGCCGAACGGGTCGCCCGCGGGGCCTTCGCCCAGGCCGGACAGAGCTGCATTTCGGTGCAGCGCGTGCTGGTGGACCGGCGCATCGCCCCGGCCTTCACCGAACGCCTGCTGGCCGAGGCCCGGCGCTTCGTCCACGGCGACCCGAACGACCGGGAAACGCGCCTGGGCCCCATGATCACCCGCGCCGAAGCGGAGCGCCTCGAGCTGTGGGTGCACGAAGCCGTGGAACGGGGGGCGCGCCTCCTGCTGCACGGCGAGCGCCAGGGCGCGCGTTTTCCGGCGCTGGTCCTGACCGACGTGCCGCGGGACTGCCGGCTGTACCAGGGCGAGGCCTTCGGCCCGGTGCTGATCCTCGAGACCTTCGATGCCCTGGGCCAGGCCATCGAAGCGGTCAACCACAGCCGCTATGGCTTGCAGGCCGGCCTGTTCAGCGATTCCCAGGCCGCGATCGAGCGCTGCTGGAGCGAACTCGAGGTCGGCGGCCTGATCGTGGGCGACGTGCCCACCTGGCGCAGCGACGCGATGCCCTACGGCGGCGTGAAGGCCTCCGGCCAGGGCCGCGAAGGCCCGCGTTTCGCCATCGCGGACCTGACCGAACCGCGCCTGTTGGTGCTGCCGAGCTGGCGCTCCTCGGGTCCTTGACCCGCGAGGGCGTGCTCCGGGTACGCAACGGTCCGACCGACGATCGCCGGGATCAGCCCATGCTGGCCAGGTAGCGCTCGAAGGCCTTGGGGTCTTTGCGGAAGGTGGCCAGCATCTCCGCGCCGGTGGCGTCGGGGATCAGGTCCTCCTCGCCGGCAGCCAGGGCGGCGACGATGCGGCGGCCGACCTCGGCGGGCGAGGTTTTCGGCATGTCGATCTTCTCGGCCATGTCCGTGTCGATCGGGCCGGGATAAACGCCGAGTACCAGGGTTCCCTGGCTGGCGAGCTCGCGGCGCAGGGCCTGCGTGAAACTGTGCAGCGCGGCCTTGCTGGCCGAGTAGCTGGCGCCCAGCGGGAAGGAGAAGTGGCTGGCCACCGAGTTGAGCAGCACCAGGGCCCCGCCGCCGTTCTTGGCCAGCACCGGCGCGAAGGCACGCGTCAGGGCCAAGGGCCCGAACACGTTGACCTCGAATTCGCGGCGCTGTTCCGCTTCGGAGCCGAGCGCGGTGGCGCCCGTGAACAGACCGGCGTTGTGGATCAACAGGTTGACGTCCGAGAGCTCGCGGGAGAGCGCCGCGGCCCGCCCCGGCTTGGTCACGTCGAGGTCGACCAGGCGGACCCGGTCGGCGTGCTGGACGTAGAGCGGCCGGGCGGAGTCCACGTCGCGGACGGCCACATGGATGCGCCGGGCGCCGGCGGCCAGCAGGGCGTCGACGGTGCCTTTGCCGATGCCGTTCTTGCGGCCGGCGCCGGTGATCAGGGCCACGCAGTCGCGGGGTTGGAAGGTCTTCATGGGATCGCAGGGGTCAGGGGGGGTGTGGAAGAACGGCGCTGAAGTAGGGCCGTAGGGGCTATTTGTGACCGACCGGTCAATAATTAAGCGTGCTGTTCACCCAGGTGGCCAAGGGTCAGGTGCGGCGCCGCGCCGGGGCGCGCCAGGGCTCGATCAGGCGCTCGAACAGCGCCAGGGCCTCGGCTTCCGAGACCCCCGAGCGCCGCAGGGCCGCCAGTCCGTTGAGGGTCGCGAAGCTCAGATCCGCGCGCTGCTGGACGTCGCCCGGCAGCAGCTCGCCGCGTTGGGCCCCGCGCTCGAGGGCCTGGGCGAAGGCCGCGCGCACCCGCTTGGCGGCGGCCGCCGCGCGCCGGGTCAGGCCCGAGTCCTCGAGGTCCCGGTCCCAAAGGGTCTTGACCACCAGGCAGCCGTGGGCCCCGTGGGTGCGCTGCGCCGCCAGGGCGTCCTTGGCGTATTGCACGAGCTCAGCCAGTCCGGCCTCGGGCCGCAGGAGCGGCGCTAGCCAGACCTCGGTCGCGGCCGCGTAGCGCTCCAGAACCGCAGCGAACAGGGCGCGCTTGTCGCCGAAGGCCGAGTACAGGCTCTGGCGGCCGAGCCCGGTGGCGCTCTCGAGGTCGCTCATCGAGACCGCGGCGAAGCCCTTGGCCCAGAACTGGTCGAGGCAAGCGTCGAGAACGGCTTGCTCGTCGAACTCGCGGGGGCGCGCCATGGCCCGAACTTCGGAAATGCGGACCGATCGGTCAACAAAAACCCGGAATCCGCTTCCGAGGCCCGAGAACCGGATGCAGAGGCCGGCTCGCGGCGGCCCCGTCGAGCGGAGGCCGGTGCCCGCGCCCCGGGCCCAGCACCCGCGGGAGGCGCGAGCGGGGCCGCCCCAAGCTTCCACGACGCCCGCTCGATCAGGAGCCGAAGCCAACCCAACTCAGACTGGGGCCGAGGAGCGGAGCGGAGCGGCTGCCGACGGAACACGGAACGGCACACGGAACGGCCCGCGGGACAGGCGCGCACACGCGCGTCGAGGGCCGGACGTGGGCTCGTGCCCGCGGCTCCGCCGGCCCCGAGGGCCGCAGATCCCGGGCCCCCGGAGCCGCTGAGACTCCGGCCCCCCGCCGCTCACAGGTTGCTGAGCTTGATCGCTCCGGTCGGGCAGTTGCGCTGGCAGGCGTGGTCGCGCGTGCACTCGTAGTTGCTGAGCTTGCGCACCGTGGCTTTCGGACCGCGGGCCCAAAAGGCGTCGGTCTCGCAGACCATCTCGCAGATGCCGCAGCCGATGCAGGCCTCGCTGTCGATGCGGATGGCCACATAGTCGCGCGGCGTCACCGGGCAGGCGAGCCCCTCGACCACCTCCTGCGTGACCAGATCGCGGGTGGCCGCGTGCGCGGTCAGGGTCTTGAGGGCCTCCTCTTCGCCCAGGCGCACCACATTCGCCACGTCCTGGAAGTCGAAGCGCGCCAGGTGCCCGACCTTGGGCTGGATCAGCGCCACGCGATAGTCGACGTGCATGTGCAGGTTTTGCTCGGCGACCACCTCCTCGGCGATCTCGAAGGCGCGCAGCAGGGTCGACATCACCCGGCTCTTGTAGTCCGGGGTCTTCATGGCCGCCTTGATCGTGATGTCGACGGCGATGATCACGTCGGGGGCCAGGGTGCGGGCGAAGCGCAGGGGCACCGGATCGACGATGCCGCCGTCCATGTAGTGGAACTCGCCATCGCTGTAGGGCTCGAAGATGCCCGGCAGCGCGCAGGAGCTGTAGACCGCGTCGATCAGCGGGATCTGGCGGAAGCCGGGGCTGCCCCAGAAGACCGCGCCGCCGGTCTCGAGCCGGACCGCGTTGCAGAAGAATGGCACCGGCAGCTCCTCGAAGCCCTGGGCCGGCAGGATTTCGGCCAGGCGCTCGCGGAATCGCTCGCCGCGATACATCGAGGGCGCACGGGCGCCCTTCATCAGGAACTTGAGGAAGTTGAGCTGGAAGTAGTCCCCCTTCTCGATGTCCTGGATCAGCTGCTCCATGCGCTCGATCGAATAGCGCCCGGCGGCCATGGCGCCGACCAGGGCCCCGATCGAGGTGCCGACCACCGCGTCGTAGTGGATGCCCAGGCGGTGCATGGCCTTGAGCACGCCGATGTGCGCCATGCCGCGCATCCCGCCGCCGCCCAGCACCAGCACGATGCGCGGGCGTCGACCGCCGACCGAACCGAGCAGGCCTCCGGACAACGGACCGGGGGGCGGGGCGAGGGGGTTCATGGACGGCGCGGCGCCGGCCCCATCGGACGGCGCGGAGGGGGGCCTTGTGCCCCCGCTTCTGGGAACGAAGGCCGGCCGTCGCCGACTTGGGAATGGGAAGCGTTCGGCTGCGCCTCCGGGACACGCCCCGGGGCGCTTCTAATCCAGGGCCGCAGTCCCCCGGACCCCTCCCGGGGCCGTTCCGACCCCCGCCGCGCCCTCCCGTGAGCCACGCCCCCGATCGCCGCCCCGTCCTCGCCGCCGGACTCCGGCTCCCCCAGGCTCGGGCTGGAGGGCGCTTCGCGCGCGAGGACCCCGCCCACCTGGGGGCGGCCCTGCTGCGCGAGTTCCTGGCCCAGCTCGAGCTGGACGCCGGCCAGCTCGACGAGGTCATCGTCGGCAACGTGGGCGCGCCCCACGACCAGGCCAACGTGGCCCGCGTGATCGCCCTGCGGGCGGGCATCCCCCGCCACGTGCCGGCCTTCACCGTGGCGCGCAACTGCGCCAGCGGCATGCAGGCGGTCACCTCGGCCATGGACCGCATCCAGGCCGGCCGCGGCGACCTGTTCCTGTGCCTGGGCGTCGAGGTGATGAGCGCCTACCCGCTGGTGTTCAACGAGCAGGGCCGGCGCTTCTTCCAGCGCCTCGCGGCGGCGCGCACGCCCCTGGCCAAGGCCCAGGCCGGGCTCGGGTTGCGCCCGGGCGCCTTCGCCCCGCGCATCGCCCTGACCGAAGGCCTGACCGATCCGATCTCGGGCCTGATCATGGGCTCGACGGCCGAGCTCCTGGCGCGCGAATTCGGCATCGAGCGCGAGCAGGCCGACCGCTATGCGCTGACCAGCCACGTGCGCGCCGCCGTGGCCCGCGACGGCGGCCGTTTCCAGCGCGAAATCCTGCCCTACCTGCCCCTCGGCAGCCGCCCCGGCGAGGCCGCCCTGGCCAGCGACGACGGCATCCGCGACAACCAGACGCCCGAGGCCTTGGCCAAGCTCGGGCCCTACTTCGAAAAACCCGACGGGGTCGTGACCGTGGGCAACGCCTGCGGCATCACCGACGGCGCCACGGCCTTGCTGGTGACCAGCGAAGCGCGCGCCCGGGCTCTGGGACTCAGGCCCTTGGCGGCCCTGCGCGACTACGCCTGGTCGGGCTGCGACCCGGCGCGCATGGGGCTCGGGCCGGTCTACGCCAGCGCCAAGCTGCTCGCGGCGGCCGGCATGCGCCTCGGCGACATCGGCGCGATCGAGCTCAACGAGGCCTTCGCCGTGCAGGTCCTGGCCTGCCAGCAGGCCTTCGCTAGCGACGCCTATTGCCGCGACAACCTGGGCGCGCCCGGGGCCCTGGGCGAGATCGACCCCGCGCGCCTCAACAAGAACGGCGGCGCCATCGCCCTGGGGCACCCGGTGGGCGCCACGGGCGCGCGCCTGCTGCTGACCACCGCCCACGAGCTGGCCGTCTCCGACTGCGAACTGGGCCTGGCCACGCTGTGCATCGGCGGCGGCCAGGGCGGCGCGGTCCTCCTGGAACGCCTCTGACCCGCCGCCCGCCATGTCCAGCGCCGAACTCGCTCCCACGCTCGCCGCCCAGCCGCCGGCAGAGCCCTCCGCCGCCGCCTGCGTGCGCCTCTCGCGCTCGCAGGACGGCGCCGTCGTGACCCTGACCCTCGATCCGCCCCACCGCAAGCAGACGGTCTTCGATCGCCTGCTGATGCAGGGGCTCGAGCTGGCGCTGGCGGAGGTCGAGCGCGACACCCGCGCCGAGGGCCTGGTGCTGCGCGGCCGCGAACCGCTGCACTTTTGTTACGGGGCCGACGTGGAGGCCATCGCCGCCATCGAAAGCGCGCCCGAGGCCGAGGAGCTGGCCCGCGAGGGGCAGCGCGTGTTCCAGCGCCTCTACCGCCTGTCGAAGAGCGGCGGCGGCCGCCTGACCAGCGTGGCGGCGGTCGGCGGCCCGGTGCCGGGCGGCGCCTGCGAGGTCGCCCTGGCCTGCGACTGGATCGTGCTCGCCGACGATCCGAAGAGCCGCTTCGGCCTGCCGGAGGTCAAGCTCGGCATCCTGCCCGGCTGGGGCGGATGCCAGCGCCTGCCGCGCCGCCTGGGGGTGCCCAAGGCGCTGACGGCGATCCTCTCCGGGACGCTTTACGACCCGCGCCGCGCGCGGCGCCTGGGCCTGGTCGATCGCCTGGCGAAGCCGGTGTACCTGTTCCGCGTGGCCGAGCGCATCGCGCGCGGCCTCGAGCGGCCCACGCCGCCCGACCGCGGTCTGGCGGGTGCGCTGATCGACCAGAATCCCGTGGCGCTGGCGCTGATCGGCAAGCAGGCCCGGGCCGGGGTCATGAAGGAAACGCGCGGGCGTTACCCCGCGCCCTTGGCGGCCCTGGAACTGATCCTGGCGGCGCCGCGCACGCCCATCGAAAAGGGCCTCGAGCGCGAGGCGGCGGCCCTCGGGGCCCTGGCGGTGACCAGCGAGTGCAAGGCGCTGGTCTCGATCTTCCGCGGCTCCGAAGAGGCCAAGAAGTTGGGCCAGGCCCCCGGCGGCGGCCGCAGCGCGCCCTTCCGGCGCGCCGCCGTGATCGGCGCGGGCATCATGGGCGGCGCCATCGCCAGCCTGCTGGCGGAGAAGGGCCTGCCGACGCGCCTCAAGGACCTGTCCCGGCCGGCCCTCGACCAGGCCCAGCGCGAGCACCGCGAGCGCCTGGGCAAGTCCCTGGCGCGGCGGCGCATCGAGCGCGCGGCCCACGACGCGGCCATCGACCGGCTGGAGGTGACCCAGGGCGAGCTCGGCTTCGGCCAGGTGGATCTGGTCATCGAAGCGGTCAGCGAGCAGCTGCACATCAAGCAGCGCGTGCTCGGCGACCTGGCGCGGCGCTGCCGGCCGGACGCCATCCTGGCCACCAACACCTCCTCGCTGTCCGTGGGGGCCATCGCCGAGGGGCTGCCCGGGCCTGAGCGCGTGGTCGGCATGCACTTCTTCAATCCGGTGGCGCGCATGCCGCTGGTCGAGGTCGTGCGCGGCCCGCTGTCCGACGAGCGCGCCGTGCGCCGCGTGGTGCAGCTGGCCCTCGACCTCGGCAAGACGCCGGTGCTGGTCAGCGACCGCCCCGGGTTCGTCGTCAACCGCCTGCTGGGCCCCTATCTGGACGAGGCCCTGCGGCTGCTGGACGCGGGCGCCGGCGCCCTGGAGCTCGACCGCGTGGCCCAGGGCTTCGGGCTGCCCATGGGCCCGATGGCGCTGCTCGACGAGGTCGGACTGGACATCGCGGCCCACACGGCCGCCTCCCTGGAGGCGGCCTACGGGGCGCGCATGGCCCCCACCGGCCTCTTGGCGCCGCTGGTCCAGGCCGGGGAGCTCGGCAAGAAGACCGGCCGCGGCATCTACCTGCACGGCCGGTCGCGCCGGCCTGGCCTGCCTGGCCTGCCGTGGCTGAGCGGCGCTCCCGGGCCGGTGCTCAACCCGCGCCTGCGCCGCTCGGGCGGGGCCCCGGCGACCTCCGGGCTGGCGGAGAGCGAACTGCTCGACCGCCTGCTGCTGCCGATGCTCAACGAGGCGGCCCGTCTATTGGCCGAGGGCGTCGTGGCGCGCCCGGCGGACCTGGACCTGGCGACGGTCTTCGGCATGGGCTTCCCGCCCTTCCGCGGGGGCCTCCTGGCCTATGGCGACAGCCTGGGGCCGCGCGAGGTGCTGCGGCGCCTGGAGCGCTGCCGGCGCCACCCGGACGTGGAGGCCCGCGGGGCCGGAGCCGAGCGCTTCGAGCCGGCGCCCCTGTGGCTCGAACTCGAGCGCGAGAATCGGCGCCTGCGTGCGTAAAGGCTCCGGGGCCGGAACCGCGCCAGGCCCCCGGCCGTAGCCCGCTCGACCGGCGGCGCCAAAGGCCGTCACCGGGCTCGGACCGATCGAAGCCCACCTCCCCTGCGCGACGCCCGCCGCCTCCCGCGGCTCCCCTTGGCCCGCCATCGACGCCCTTTCGGCCCGCCTTCCGCGGAGGCCGCCAGTCTGCCCCTGTGGGGCCCCGCGGGGCTCCCCGCGCCGGTTCGGCAGACCCTGCGCCGGCCGGAGTTGCCCGCGCCCGGGTCGCCCGCCCCGGGCCGCTCCCGTCCAACGCCCAGCCCGCAGGCCGGCCCCGCCGCCGCACG
>JBIKLM010000379.1:0-4416 GCA_044359835.1 Planctomycetota bacterium | reverse complement strand
CCAAGCGGGGATGAGCGAGGCCGACCGCGGGATCGCAGTTTCACACCAGCTTCGCCGACCGGATCCGAGCGCCTCCCGGCTGGGACGTCGCCTTCGCGCTCGGAGTGCGCTCCGCGCTCCGGTTTTGTGGACATGCCCCGGGCCCGCCCAGCCCGCGCGCTGCTTCGAAATGACACCCGGGCTTCCCAGCGCCCGGCGCGCCCTGGTCGGCGCGCCGGGCGCCTGCCCACAGAGCTGCATCGACGGCTGCCAACCATCGCTCTCCCGGGTCCCGGATGACCTGCGCGAGGATGGGCTCGGGAACGATGGGCCGGAATCCAGCGGCGCCGCTCAGCCGCCCGCGCTCGATGGGCCTCCGGCGGCTTTAGGGGTCGAGCACGCGGCGACCCGCTGCGCTCCGCTCGGGACCAACCCGGGCCCACGCCGCGTACCGTGGCGGGACCCATGCCCGTCCTGCGCGCCTGCGGATTGTGCGTCCTTTGGCTGAGCGCCCTGCTGGTCGCCAGCGCCCGCTGGACCTGGGCCGGCGAGGTGCTGTGCCACTTTGGGCCGTTCCTGGCGCTGTTCGGTCTGGCCCTGGCGCTGACCTGCTTGCTCGCCAAAGAGCCGCGCCGCGCCCTGTCCTGTCTGCCCGCAAGTCTGCTGCTGGGCTTTCCGTTCCTCGAGCTGCGCCTCGCGGCCGTGCCCGAAGGCGCCCCGGGACCCACGCTGGAGGTCGCCAGCGCCAACCTGCTGTGGGGCAGCGGGGGGGGCGAGCAGCTGCTGGCCTGGCTCGCCTCGGGCGGACCCGAGCTGCTGTTCCTGTGCGAGCTCGATCCGGACACCCGCGCCCGGCTGCTGGAACTGGAGGCCGCCGGTTATGGCTTCCGCTTCGTCTGGCCGCCGCCCGAGCAATGGACCCCCGAGACGATCGGGCGCGCGCTCCTGTCCAAGCGGCCGCTGACGGAGCCCCGCGTCCACTGGCCCGGGCCCCTGCTCGAGGCCCAGTTCGAACTCGACGGGCGCCCCCTGCACGTTTTCGGCGCCCACCCCCTGCGCCCGGGCCGCCCGAGCTTCACCCGCGAGCGCAACCAGACCCTGGCGCGCCTCGCCGAACTCTGCGCCGAGACCCCCGCGTGCCTCGTGCTCGGCGATCTCAACAGCACCGAAGCCTCGCCCCACTTCCAACGCCTGCTCACCAACGGCCGCCTATCCGACACCCGCGCCGGCCGCGGCTGGTTCCCCACCTGGCGCGCCTACCTGCCGGAGCTGCGCTGGCCCCTCCTCGGCCTGCGCCTACCCCTCGACCACGTGCTGACCGGCCCCGCCCTGACCAGCCTCGCCCGCAACACCGGCCCCGACCTCGGCTCCGACCACCTCCCCGCCAGCGCCCGCATCGCCTGGCGCCCGGTAGCCCCCCGCGAAGCAAGCGAAGCGCCCTCCACCACCACCCAGCAACAGCGCTGAGAACAGCCGGGTCGCATAGGACGCCTCAGTAGAAGGGTCGTATTTCAGGGAAGGTGATGTCTGAGCGCTGAGTAGACGGGAGACCTTCCGCATCTGTCACAATCCTGTTCATTGTACGCGGAAGGGCGAACCACGGCCCAGCCTCCTAGCCGGGCGGGGGGCGGCGGTCCTTCGGAGGCATGTAGCCCTCCTTCCAGCCCATGAAGCAGGGCTCGTGGCGCCACATGAACAGCGAGCGGGTCAAAACCCCGCGCAGCTTGACCCAGATCAGGGTCTGGTGGATCAGCAGGCCGTTCTGCTTCCAGGCCTCTTCGACGAGGGCCTGGCGCCGGGTGGCATGCCACTGGTAGATGGCCGCGTCATCGGTCAGGTGCGGCAGGCAGGCCTTCAGGAAGGCGTCGAAGAAGGCCACGCCGGTCGTTGGGTCCTTGTACTCGTCCCAGTGCTTGTTCGCGGTTTCGGGGCGGTTGGCTTTCGACGGCGGGTGGTTGCGGGCCGTGTAGTCGACCAGGTAGGGCGGGTCGGTGGCCAGCAGGCGCGCTTGCTGACCGCCCATGAGCCGCGTGATCGTCTCGGGCAGGGTCGAATCGCCGCAGAGCAGGCGATGGTCGCCGAGGATCCAGAGGTCCCCCGCGCGCGTGACCGGGCGCTCCGGCGGCTCCTCGGCGCCAGGGTCCTCGATATCCCGCGGCTCCTTGGCCTCGAGCTCGGCCAGCATCTGGTCGACCTCGCTGGCGTCAAAGCCCACGCCCTCGAGCGCATCCTCCGCTTTGAGCTCCGCCAAGAGTGCCGCGAGCCCCTCCTGGTCCCACTCGGCGAACTCGGCGGTGCGGTTGTCGGCGATCTGGTACGCCGTGGCTTCGAGCTCCGCCCCGTCGAACCACACCACCGGCACCTCGACCATCCCCAAGACTCCGGCCGCCTTGAGCCGGGTATTCCCAGCGATCACCTCCCCCGATCGCTTCGCCACGATCGGCTGGCGCCAGCCAAACCGCTTGAGCGACGCGGCCACGTGGGGAACCGCTGGATCGTTCCGTCGGGGGTTCTTCGAACAGCAGAAAAGCTGGGTCCTTTGGACCCAAACCACGTCGAGCGTCGAGTGTGAAAACTCCATGTCCAGTGCGGCTGTCCGCCGGCCCAGGACTTGGAGTTTCAGGGTGCGGCCGAACGGGCCGCGAGCGCTTGGAAGGAGGGCCGGACTTGCGCTTGGCGCAATTTTATACCGGTGCACCACGAGCGCACAACGCCACGCTGCGGCTCGGTCCCAAAGTGATCCGGCCGTGCACCCATGCCGCTGGCCTTCCTACGCTCCGTGGTGATCCATCGGTCCACCCGAAGTGCGCTTCATGTGCGATCTCGACGGGTCGTTGGTGAACCGCGGGGGACTCGGGGGAGAACCAGCGAACCACGCCTCAGGGCTGGTTCACCGGAGCCCAACTGCACCCGCCCAAAGTGCACCGCGCAGGGCCCTTTTGCACCGCCAAGTTCTCCGGGGTAACCCTGAGTCTGAGCCCAAAATCGGCCCTGGCGCCCCCGAGAACGGGGGTCGGCGCCCAAATCCCCTCAATCAGCCAAACCCCCGAATTCGGTACCCCTGCGGTGAACCATCCGAGAACCAAAACGGCCGATTTCGGTGCACTTGCGGGTCCGCGTGTTCACCAGGCGGCCCAGGGGTCGCATAAGACACGAAATGCGACAGGCGCAACGCAGGGGGCCAGCGTTGCACATGGTCAGCTCCTTCCTCTGACTGGACGGCGCCAGCTTTGCCTGGCGCACCGGACGCTAACCGATCAGTCTCCCCATGCTTCTCGCGCTATCCAAGGAGCAAGCTGCTCCTCTGAAACTAGCTTAAGCGCTGCATACTCCGGACGGTAACCCGCTTCTCCCGTATCGCTCAGCTGATGTTCAGATGCATCTCCGTACACATATGGATCCACAATTGCCAAGAGCCTATTTCCACGAATGGTTACAATAGCCATCTGCGCTCCGAAATATGGGCCACGAAGCCCCGATTTTTCAGTAACAAAGAACAACTCCTTCGGATCCGCACCAGCCTCAAGCCTAAGCCCAACAACACCATAACCACGGGGATTATATTTAGTGCCCGCAACAAAGAGACAGTTGCCCAAGAAAAGCATTCCAGAAGCATTAACCCAATCAACGTCAAATAGGACATCCCAATTCGCAACGACACTTCCATCCCAGCCCATTTTTATAATACTTGTAACATAATTGGTATCACCAAGCAAGTCGCACCACCTATAGACAACAGCAAACCCATCACTACATTTTACGATATTCCACCGCTCAATAAGGCCACCGCGTCCCGATCCAACTGCAATATTCCTCGTCTCAACCTGACCATCCACAACGCTTGCAACTCGAAACTCTCCGCCATTTAGACAAACAAACACTTGACTTCGCAATGATTCAACCAACCCAAGAACTGAAGCGTTCACATCAAAATGTTCGGCTATGCCAATCCTATAAATATTCTCATAATGAATGCTAATGCCGTCCCTACTTACGACCAGTCTGTACAGTTCAATAAGTTTATTGCGAACATACATGACGAGGGCTGAATCGAGGTTGGGCAAAACCAAATCCAGACAGGTGCCACCTTGTACACCCATCGTGACTAGAATGGACTTAAAGCCTTTTATCTGGAACGGGCGGCATAGCAATTGAACAGCCTCAGAGCCAGAATCCCCAAAGAACAGAGCCTTGCCCGCAGTTACAAGAAGACCATTATTTGCCGCGAGGTGAGGAACCCCGGAAAACATTAACAAGGGGCTCAAATTCAGTGGACAGACTGTGCTAGTATCAATCCACTGTCCGTTGGAATCCAGCTCTCGCTCAAGTAGGATTGCTGTAACGTCATAAAGGCTACCCCCTGCTTCATGATTGCGACTATGCGCGATCCCGAACATCACATCATCAACTGAGACACAGGAACTCCTTCCCCAAACC
>JBIKLM010000038.1:0-15374 GCA_044359835.1 Planctomycetota bacterium | reverse complement strand
GCCCCGCGCAGGGAGCGGGTCCCACACCGGCGCGACATCCGGCCCCCCTAAAAGGTCCACAGCGAGGAACGAGCCCAGCGCCCGTGGGGCAGCCCCATGGGAGTGCCCCGATTCGCTTGCAGCCGCCTGAACTCCCGCGCGCGGGCTCCTGTGGACCCGCTCAAACGACCGGGGTCCCGAAAAAAAAGCGGAGGCAGGTTCGCGGGCGCGGGTTTCGCCCGCGCCTAGGACCCTGCCCCCGAGCAGATCAAGCCTGCGCGCTGACGACCACCGTGATGGTGGCCTCGTGCTGGCCCTTGATGTGGACCACCACGCTGTGCTCGCCCACGCTCTTGAGCGGGGCCTCCAGGCGCACCTGCTTGTCGTCGAACTGCCCGTGGCCGAGGCCGGAGAGCAGCTTGGCGATCTGGCCCGCGTTGACCGAGCCGTACAGGCTGCCGGACTCGTCGGCGCGCTCGCTGAGCGACACGCGGGCCCCGGCCAGGCGCACCGCCAGGGCGGCCAGTTCGGCCTCCTGGGCGGCTTCGACGGCCTCGACCTTGGCGCGGCGGCGGGCCATCAGCCGCACGTTCTCTTCGCTGGCCTCGGTGGCCAGGCCGCGCGGCATCAGGAAGTTGCGGGCGTAGCCCTGGCGCACGCGCACGACGTCGCCGATGCGCCCCAGGTTGTCGACGTGCTCACGAAGGAGCACCTTGATGTGCTGTCCCATGGTCTTTCTCGCGTTGTTTCTCGCTCGGGGTTCGGGGCGTGCTTCAGCCGACGAAGGGCAGCAGACCCATGTGGCGGGCGCGCTTGATGGCGCCCTTCAGGTCGCGCTGACGCTGGGCGGTCAGCCCGGTCCGGCGGCGCGAGAGGATCTGCCCCTGGGGCCCGAGGCAACGGGTCAGGAGGGCCAGGTTCTTGTAGTCGATGGTGTCCGACTTCTTGACGATGGCCTCGCGCTTGATGCGCGAGGGGCCAGCGAAATTGCGGGCTTCCTGGGCGTAGGTCGGCTCGCTGTTGCGGTCGTTGCGGTTGCTCATGGCGCTGTCGTTGGTCTTTGGACGGGGGGACGGCGCGGATCAGCGCACGGGGACGTCGGCCTCGAGGTCGAGGCGCTCGGGAACCTCGATCTCCTCGACCTCGTTCTCGTCGAGCAGGCTCGGCTCCTCGGGGGCGTAGTCGTCGGCGGGCGGTTCGGGCACCACGAAATCGGGGGCCAGCTCGGCTTCGCTGAGCTGCAGCTCGGTCTCGGGCACGCCCTCACAGCGCACCACCAGGTGGCGCAGGATGCCGTCCTTGAGCTCGAGGTCCCGGTTGAGCTCCTGCATGTTCCCGCCCTCCAGCTCGAAGTAGGCCAGCACGAAGGTGCCGCGGCGCTTGCCGCCGATCGAGTAGGTCAGGGCGCGCTCTTCCCAGCGGCGCAGGGTCTTCAGGCTGGCGCCGTTCTTCACCAGCAGGTCGCGGACAGCGGCCTTGGCGCCGGGCCAGCCGGCCCGCACCAGGTCGTTATCGATCAGAAACATGCCTTCGTAGAGGTAGATCAAGGGTCGAAGCTCCGACTTGTTTGCGGGCGGTGATTCACCGTCCCTGGGTCCAGCGGCTGTGGAACCGCGTCATGCACTGGTCGAAGTCCAGGCCCCCGGCCCAGGCCAGCACGGCCTCGGCAGCCTCCTGGAGCGAGATCTCGATCTCGGTCCATTCGGCGGGGGTGAACTCCTCCAGCACATGGCGCGCCGCATCGGTTCCTCCGCGCCCGATGCCGATCCGCAATCGAGGAAAGCGGTCGGTACCGAGCGAGGAGAGCACGGAACGCATCCCGTTGTGACCTCCGTGGCCGCCCTGGGCGCGCAGCCTGAGGGCCCCCAGGGGCAGATCGAGGTCGTCGTAGGCGACCAGGATCGGCGCAGGTTCGCCGCTGTTCCAGCCCAGGGCGCGCAGCAGGGGCGCCAGGGGCTCGCCCGAGCGGTTCATGAAGCGCTCGGGCCGGACCAGCAGCAGATGGCAATCGCTGAGCCAGCGCCAGGCGAAGCCGCTCAGCGCGCCTGGGGCGCCGGTTGCGGCAGCCGCCGTATCGGGGCGAATGGCTGCGGGGCGAATAGCTGCGGGGCGAAAGGTCTTGGCGGGTTCAAAGAGCGTGGCGGCCTGGGGGGACGCCGGACCGCGCGCCGCCGCACCGGAGCGCGCGTCGCGCTCGGCCAGCAGCTCGGTCAGCAGGAAGCCCAGGTTGTGGCGGGTGCGCGCGTATTCGGGTCCCGGGTTGCCGAGGCCGACCAGGAGCTTCATCGCGCGCCGCCCCCGCCAGAGGCCAGGAGGGCCGAGCAGTGTAGGGCTCGCAGCGGGCGAAGCAAGACCCGGGCCGACCGGGCGCCGGGCCCGGGACCTCCAAGGCGCCGGAGGGCCCCGGGCTCGACCGCCTGGACACCCGGCAGCCCCGCGGCTGGCGAGCGGCCGGAGCGGGCGCCGGCGGCGAGGATCCGCGCGCAGCCAGGACCCCGGGAGCGCTGGGCCCTCCGGCCGCAGCAGACTGGCCCGAAGGCGCGCGGACAGGCGACTCGGGCGGCTCGGGCGTTGCCCGAGTCGCCGCTTGGGCCTGTCCGCCCCTGCGCCTTGGCGGCGCGATCAGGCCTTGGGAGCCTCGCCTTCCGGGGCGGGGGCCGGCGGCGCGTCGGCCTTGGTGGCATCGGCCACGATCGCCAGCACGAAGTCGGGGGCGCTGATCAGGCTGACGCCCTCGGGCAGCTTGAGGTCCTTGGCCTTGACGGTCTCGTGGGCCTTGAGGACCTCGGCGTTGAAGCGGATCTCGTCCGGGATCTTGGAGGGGATGGCCTTGATCTTGACCAGGTGGTGGACGACCTGCAGCACGCCGCCGCGGGCCTGGCCCTCGAAATGCACCTCGACCTCGGCCTCGATGGCGACACCGCGCGTCACGCGCCGGAATTCCACGTGGATGACCTGATCGCCGAAGGCGTCGTACTGCAGCTCCTTGATCAGCACGGTCTCGGATTTGTCGCCGAGATCGATGTCGAACATCTTCTCGTGGTGCCGCCGCGCGGCCAGGAAGGAGCGCTGGTCGATGTGGATGTCGGCGTGCGGCTTGCCCTCGCCTTGGATGTTGGCGGGGATGCGGCCTTGGGCGCGCAGCTTGCGCGCGTCGCGCGAGCCGAGGTGTTCGCGGCGCGCGCCCTTCAGGTTGGAGCTCATGGGGGTCCCTGGATGGTTCGGACGACAGGGGCGGGTGGAAGCCCCCGCCCGCGGAGTGCGAGCGGGGGAGACGGGAGGGCGTCAGTCGAACAGCGAGCTGACCGACTTGCCCTGGTGGATGTTGGCGATCGCATTGCCGATCAGGGGCGCGATCGAGACGACGGAGAGCTGGCGCGGCGAGGCGCCCCGGCGCGGGATGCTGTCGGTGACCAGGATCACGTCCGCCGGGCAGGCCTCCAGGCGTTCGACCGCGGGCCCGCAGAACACCGCGTGGCTGACGCACAGCACGATGCGCTTGGCGCCCCGGGTGCGCAGGATCTTGGCCGCTTCGCTGATCGAGCCGCCGGTCGAGATCATGTCGTCGACGATGATCACGTTGCGTCCATCGACCTCGCCGATCACGTTGTGGACCGTGATCTCCGAGCCGGACTTGCGGCTCTTGTCGACGATCGCCAGGTCCTCGACGCCCAGGGCGCGGGCGTAGCTGCGCGCCATCTTGGTGCCGCCCACGTCGGGGGTCACGATGACCGGATCGGAGACCGACAGCTCACGGATCGCCTTGAGCATCACGGGCTTGGCGTACAGGTGGTCCACCGGCACGTCGAAGAAGCCCTGGATCTGGGGCGCGTGCATGTCGAGGCACAGCACCCGGTCGGCGCCGGCGCTGGTCAGGGAGTTGGCGACCACCTTGGCGCTGATCGGCACCCGGCCCTCGTCCTTGCGGTCCTTGCGGGCGTAGCCGTAGTAGGGCATCACCGCGGTGATGCGGTCGGCTGAGGCGCGCCGCAGGCAATCGATCAGCAGCAGCAGCTCGGCCCAGTTCTCGTTGACCGGCGGACAGGTCGGCTGGAGCACGAAGCAGTCCGTGCCGCGCACGTCGTCGTGGATCTTGATGTCGATCTCGCCGTCCGGAAAGCGTCCCACGGAGGCATCGCAGAGCGGCACGCCCATGTGCTCCGAGATGGCCTTGGCCAGCTCCGGATGAGCATTGCCAGCGATCAGCTTGAGGCGTCCCTCGGACATGGGCTTCTGGGGGCTGGCCTGGGGCATGGGCGGAGCGGCCGGGCGGGGGCCCTGGAAGCCGCTGGGGGGCGGAAGAGGATAGCGGCCGAAAGCCGCGCCGTCTGCCCCGGACCGGCTTGCGGGGCCCAGGCCGGCGACAGGCCGGCGCGCGAACCCGACCGGCGGGCAAGCTTCGGCCCCGTGCCGCGGAGCGGGCCCCTTCGGATTCCCCCCCGGACCGCCGCCAGCAGGCCCACGCTCGCGCCGGTCGCTGCGCCGCGGCGCCCGCCCGGCCTCCGGCGGCCCATTCCGCCGTCAACCCGCGCCGCCCGCCGAGGGTTTCCGCTTGACGGTCGAAGCGGGCCGCGGACCCAAGGAGCGCGCCGGCACCCCCACCCAGGCTTCGCCCGGGGGCACCTCCTTGCGCGTCAGCACGGCGCCCGCCCCGGTCAAGGCCCCCTCCCCCACCCGGCTGGGGGCCACCAGGATCGAGCCGGAGCCGATGAAGGCGCCCGCTCCGATGTGCGTGCGGTGCTTCTTGACCCCGTCGTAGTTGGCCACGATCGTGCCGGCGCCGATGTTGCAGTTGGGGCCCACGTCGACGTCGCCCAGGTAGGCCAGATGCTTGGCCTTGCTGTGCTCGCCCAGGCTGGCCTGCTTGGTTTCGGTGAAATTGCCCACCGCGGCATGGTCGGCGAGCACCGTGCCTTCGCGCAGGTGCGAGAACGGCCCGACCTCACAGTCGGATCCGATCACGACCCCGCGTCGGATCACGCTGGCCGGCAGAATCACCGTGCGCGCCCCGATCGTGACGCCATCGTCGATCCAGGTGGAATCGGGATCCTCGATCTGCACGCCGGCCAGCAGGTGCTGCTCCAGGATGCGCGCCTGCAGGGAACGCCGCGCTTCGGCCAATTCGGCCAGATTGTTGACCCCGCGCGCTTCGGCCAGATCCTCGAGGTCGAACGTCCGGACGGACCGGCCCGCCGCCAGCAGCAGCAGGATCGCGTCGGTCAGGTAGTACTCGCCCTGGGCGTTGTGGTTGGTCAGTCGGCCCAGGAAGCTCGGCAGGTCGGCGGGGAAGGCGTAGACGCCCACGTTCACGCGGCGTATGCGCCGCTGGGCGGGCGTGGCGTCGCGCTCCTCGACGATCGCCTCGAGGCGCCCCTCGGCGCCCTCGATCAGGCGGCCGTAGCCCCGCGGCCGGGGAACCTCCGCGGCCAGCACCGCGGCCCCCCCTTCGGGCCGAGCCGCCGAGAGCGCCCTCAGGGTTTCCCCGGTGAGCACCGGCATGTCCCCGTAGGTGACCAGGATTTGGTCGCGCTCGGCGGCCAAGGCGGGGGCGGCCACCTGCAAGGCGTGCCCGGTCCCGAGCTGGGGCTCCTGGACGACCACGTCGACCGGCAGCCCCCCCCGCAGCCGCCCGGGGGCTTCCAGCTCGCCCTGCTCGAGCAGGTCCGCCAGCACCCGGTCGCGCTGCTCCCCCAGCACCAGCACCACGCGGGTCGCGCCCCCCTCCCGGGCGGCCCCCAGGGCCCAGCCCAGCAGGCTGCGCCCGCAGACCCGGTGCAGGACCTTGGGCTGGGCGCTCTTCATGCGGGTGCCCTTGCCGGCGGCCAGGATCACGACGGTCGTCATGGCGCAGATATAGCTGTCAGGGAGGATCGGACGGGGAAGTGCGGGAAGACTTTACCGAACCGAGGGTCCCGGCCCCGCGGCCGGGGTCCCGGGCCGCACCGGAGGCCGACGGGGTCCCAGCCTCGGGCGGGGGGCCTCGCGGTGGCCCGCCGACCGGTTCTGGATGCCGCGGACATCCGCTAAACGGCGCTCGGGGAAGCATTTAGGCGCTGAGGCGTGGATATGGACGACGCATTCGCCGGCCGCCTTGACCGTTTCTTGGAACAGGGGATAGGATTGGGACGTCCGAAGCGCGCCCGGTCCGCATCGCCCCCCCGCCTCGGCGGCAACGATGTGGGTCAGGGCCCCCGAGCCCGGGGGTCTCCGAGCACGGGATGGACCATCCGGCCTTGGTCCGGGGGTCAGGCCTCGTCGGCCTGCTCCACTCCCAGCGCTTTGGGACGTCTTCCGAAACCTTCAGGAGGTTCTGGTTCATGAACTACCGCACTTCGCTGCTGGCGGCTGGCGCCGCCGCCGCTCTCGCTGGGCTCGCCAATGCCCAGGTCGACTACAGCTTCAACTGGCACTCGATGAACTTCGGCTTCCTTGGTGGAGCTGCGTTCACGAGCGGCCCGGTGCTGTTTGGCTTCGGCCAAACCGTCACCAACTACGCTGGCCCGGGTGACTCGATCCGTATCTGCCACGGCATCGACAGCACCCAAGGCGGCCGCATGCAGACTGGCGCTGCATCGGACGTCAGCTGGTTCAGCCTGACCCAGGGCTTCGGCGCCCTGAACACCGTCCCCGGTGTCGACTACGGCTTGGTCAGCTTCCACGCTGCCTCGGTCAACTCGGTCGCTGGCGACGCCTGCTTCAGCTCGTTCTTCGCCCAGGGCACCGACGCTGTGACCGGCCAGCCGGTCGTGCTGAACAGCGCCCTGAGCGCCGCCTTCGCCCCGGGCCTGATCGCCGCCACCGCCGGCACCCCGGTCCCGGGCTTCTGGTTCAACTACTTCCAGTTCCTGGGTTCGACGGGTCTCCTGACCCCGAACACCCTGGGTGTCCAGCCGGGCCCGTTCGCGGCTCCCCTGCTGACCCACCTGATCATGGAAGTCCAGGGCCCGCTCAACGGCGGCCCGACCAACCAGCAGTACTTCGTGCTCTCGACCGCTGAAGTCAACGGTCTGGGCAACGGCACGATCGGCGCCGGCGGCGTGACCAACGGCAACAGCCGCCAGGGCGAAAGCCTCTTCGGCGTGTCGGCCGACGCCTCGAACGCGATCAGCTACAACCGTCTGACCTCGTTCGCCGGCGCCGGTATCTCCGGCGCCACGAACACCCAGTTCGGTGGCGGCCCCGGTACCGACCAGTGGTTCGGCACGATCGGCACCGTGACCCCGGCCCTGTGGGCCGCCCAGAACGGCAACACCGGCGGCGGTGGTCCGGACTGGCGCATCAGCAACCAGACCAGCACCTGCAACCTGCGCGTCCTCGACATGCTCGCTGGCGCTGAAGGCTCTGCCCTCGCCGTGCCCGCGGGCCCGGCGACCTCGGTCACCAAGCCGGGTCTGGCTGCCAACTTCCCCTTCTTCCTGTGGTCGGCCACCCCGGGTGCCGGCATGATCCAGCGTCCGATGAGCTGGGATGCCATCCCCGGTGTGATCGCGCAAGCCGGCTCGCTGGCCCTGGGCCCGCAAGCCACCTCGCGTGACGGCCTGCAAACCGTGCCGATCAACTTCGACGCGGTCACCAACGCCTTCCTGGCCCAGTCGGTGTTCTCCGTGGGTGCGAACTTCCAGTCCGCCCAAGACCCGACGACCGGTGGCACCGCCGCTTCGCTGTTCGAAGACGGTGTCGGCCTCGGCATCGACGGCTCCGCGAGCTTCTCGGTCCCGGCCGGTCTCCCGGTCGGCCCGAAGCCGAACCTGGCCAACCGCAACATCGGCGTCGCCGCTGTCGGTATCCAGTTCGACGTCTTCGCCTTCAGTCTGAGCCTGACCGAGTTCGCCTCCTCGCTGACCCTGAGCCTTCAGTGATCAGCTAGGAGCTCACCCCCCGGGGTGAACTCGTAGTGCGCGACCCCCGCGAAAGCGGGGGTCGTTTTTTTTGGTCTGCCGATTCGCTCGCTCGTGCCCCCTCCCCGATCGATCTCGGCCTGAGAGGAGTCGGGCCCCCAGACCCGCCGGGCGCAGCGCAGGCGCCGGTGGATGGACCTCGATCGGAGGGGCCTCGATCGGGCGCGATGGCGGCTGACAGGCTGAGAAAAAATCGACTCGGGCGGTGCCCGAGCAGACATACCAGCCTGTCAACATGCCTTTGGGCCGCCATCCGGCGGCCGCAGAGGCTGCGATCGTCGCTGCGCGCCGATTTTTTCCCAGTCTCTGAGGCATGACGGCTGGAGACGCCCCTCAGGGTCTGGCGCTCAACGGGCCCCTGCCGGGCCGCGTTAGGCTCTCGGGATGCTGGCCCTTGGACTCCTCGGCGCGCTCGCGAGCCCCTGGGTGCAGGGCGCGCCGCCCGCGTCCTCCCGGACCCAGGAGCTCCCCCTGCTGCGGGTCACGGCGGACGACACCCGCGTGACCCATTCGGCGCGCCTGGTCTTCGATGGGCGGCCGATCGACGACCAGGCCGGCGACGGCGTGGTTTGGATCGAAGGCTCGGGCCTGACGATCGAGTGCAGCGGCACGCTGCGCGCGCCCGCGCGGGCGCCGGAAACACGCCGCGGGATCGGATTGGTCCTGCGCGGGCGCGACATCACCCTGCGCGGAGCCAACCTGCGGGGCTTCGGCATCGGCGTGCTGGCGGAAGGCGTCGATGGAGTGACCCTCGAGCGCGCCGACGTGCGCGAGGGCTTCGCGCAGCGGTTGAACTCGACCCCGCTGCTCGAGGACGCCGGAGACTGGCTGCGCCCCCACGACAACGACGCCGGTGAATGGTTGCGCGACTACGGCGCGGCGCTGGCCCTCAGGGACTGTGTGCGCATCGCCATCGAAGGCGCGCGGGTCCGGAGCTGTCAGAACGGGATCGTGCTCGAGCGGGTGCAAGGCGGCCGGCTGGTGGGCAACGACGCCAGCTTCCTCTCCGGCTGGGGCCTGGCCCTGTGGCGCAGCAGCGGCCTCGAGATCCGCTCCAATCGCTTCGACTTCTGCGTGCGCGGTTACTCCCACGGCGTCTACAACCGAGGCCAGGACAGCGCCGGGATCTTGATGTTCGAGCAATGCCGCGAGAATCGGTTGGTCGGCAACTCCGCCAGCCATGGCGGCGACGGCATCTTCGCCTTCGCTGGGCGCGAAGCCCTCGAACTGGAGGCTGCATCCGGCTCCGAGCCACGCGGCGGCGTCGACCGGAACCTCTTCGAAGGCAACCGCCTGAGCCACAACGCCGCCCACGGGCTCGAACTGACCTTCAGCTTCGACAATCAGATCCGCTCGAACCGCTTCGAGGACAACGCGATCTGCGGAGTCTGGCTGGGCTACGGCCGCAGGAGCCGCGTGGAGCGCAACCTGTTCGCCGACAACGGCGACGCGGGCTATGGCACCGAACGGGGCGGAATCAATGCGGAACACGCCCAGGACCTGTGGATCGCCGAGAACCTGTTCCGCGGTGCGCAGCCGGGTGTGCGCCTCTGGAGCGACGCGGATGAGGCCCTGGCGGCCAGCGCCTGGGTGCGCGCCCACGGGCAGGGCGCCCTGCGCGTGGCGCTGGCCCGCAACCGCTTCGAGGGGCAGGCGCCCTGGATCGAGCTCGTGGATTGCGGCCCGGTGGCGCTCGATCCGCCCCTCAAGGCCCCGGAGCTGGCCGCGGATGGGCCGTCCCTGGAAGCGCTCGTGGGGCCGCTGGGCGAAAGCGCCAGCCCGCCGGGCTGGAACTGGCCGAAGCCCGCGCCCGCGCCCCCGGAACTGGCCGGCGGTGCAGGGGCCCGCGGCCTCCTGGGGGCCGAGGAGCTGCTGCGCGGGGATGGGCTCTTGCCGCCCGGGGCCCCCCAGGACCGCGCGGCGATCGTGATCGAACCCTACGGGCCCTACGACTGGGAGCACCTCTGGCTCGAGCCCACCCCGGCGCCCGCGGGCCGGCTCGGCTTCCGGCTGCTCGGCCCGGGATCGAACCCGCGCTTCGAGCTGCAGGCCGGCCCGGAGCTGGTCCTCGAAACCGAGCGGGGCGCGGGCGAGAGCTTGATCCGCGGTCTGGCCCACGTGGTCGCCCGGGAGCCCGGACTGTGGCCCTTCGAACTCCACGCCCACACCGACGAAGAGAGCGTGCGCTGTGCGGGCAGCCTGCTGGCCCTGCGCTGGCGCGTGGCGGCTTTCGCCACGCCGTTCGATCCGCGCCAGGATCCCGCGGCCTTCGCCGCGCGGGCCGCGGCCACGGCGCGGGTAGAGCTGCCCGCCCTGCGGCTGCCCTTCGGCTCCCGCGGCCCCGGCGATCTGCCGGTTGCCCCGCAGGCCTGGCGCGGCCTGCCGGCCGACCGCTTCGGGATCGCCGCCGCGGCCGAGGCCCCTCTGCCCCCGGGCCGTTACGTCCTGCGCACGCTCTCCGACGACGGGCTGCGCGTGCATCTCGACGGCCGCACGGTGATCGACGACTGGACCTGGCATGGCCCGCGTCCGGCCGAGCACGCCTTCGAGCTCGAGCAAGCGCGCACGCTGAGCCTCCAGGTCGAACACTTCGAGCTCGACGGCTGGTCCACCCTCGAGGTCTGGATCGAGCCGCGCTGAGGGGCTTCGAAGACCATCGCAGCGGGGCCGGGGCGAGCCTCGCAGGCGCCCATCGCCGGGCTCTCCTCCGGCCGTGGGGCGATCTTTCGATGGACCCCGGGAGCGACCGGGGGACGCTTGGACGCCGCGCCGCGGTCCAGGGAGGTTCCGGCGCGGCCGGAGGCCCGCGCGGCTAGCACCCCGAACGGACCGGGGGCCGGGCTTGCGCGTTGCGCTGCGGCCAGCGACCGGAGCCGAGCTCCGGATCGCGCCCGGGCCTGGCGGCCGGCGCGGGATCGTCGGCAGAATCGAGGGGGTGAAAGGGCGACGGCCGGAGCAATCGAATCAAGACGCGGGATCCGCGCCGAGCCTGCGGCCGGTCGAGCGCCTCGAGCGAGCCCTGTGCTCCGAACTCGAGCGCCATCGGCTGGCCTGGCGCCGGGGCGATCGTCCGCGGCTCCTGCTGCTGTTCCGCGACGGCCACAGCCGACGCCTGTGGCTCGCCCGGCTGGCGCAGGCGGGATTCGGCGCGGCCCTGGGGGTCGAAGCGCGCACCCTCGATGGCCTGGCCCGGGCGCTGCTCGAACGGGCCGGCTCACCGGCGGCGAGCCGCCGGCGGATCGAGCTCGAGTTCGGTCGGGCCCTGGCGCAGGAGCCCGGGCTCGACGGGCTGCTGGCGCCCCTGGAGGGCGGACGGGAAGCGCTCTGGCAGAGCCTCGTGCGCCTGCTCGAGGCTGGCTACACGACCGCACTGCACGAGACTCTGGAGGCGGCCCTCGGCAGCGCCGGAGGCTCGCAGCGAGCGGCCGTTTTGGCGTTTTCGACCCTGCGCCTGGCGCGCGGCCTGCTGGCCCGTTGCCCGGGGGCGCGTCCGGCGGCTTTCCTGGCCGCGGAGCTGCCGCGGTTCGCTGAGCTGCTGGGCGAGCAACGCCTGCTGCTGGTCGATCCCGACCGCCAGCGCCCGTCGCAACGCGACCTGGCCGAAGCCCTCGAACGGCGCGCGGGCGCCGTGGCCCTCGAACTCGCTCCCGATCCGCCCGGACCGCGCCCCCAGCGGCTGCTGCGCCGCCGCGCCGCCGACCCGGAGGCGGAGGTGCGCCTCGCGCTCGAGTTCTGCCGGGAAGGGCTCGAGGCCCAGCACGAGCCCGAGCGCATCGGGCTCGTGCTCTACGGCAGCGACGAGCGCCGCGCGGCCCTGTCGATCTCGGCCCAGCGCCTGGCGCTGCCCTTCTCCGCGCCGGACCTCCACGGCCTGCCCAAGCCCTTCGCGCGGCGCCTGTTCGCCTTGGTCGACCTGTTGCGCGGCGGAGCCGACCTGCGCTTGCCTCGGCTGCTCGATTGCCTGCCGGCGGCACACGTCGAATCCCACAGCGCCTGCAGCGCGGCGGCCCTGCGCCTCGGCGCCCGCATCCTGGGCGCGGTCACGATCCAGCGCGGCGCGGACCTTGACCTGCCGCGGCTGTTCGGCGAGCGCCAGGATCTGGCGCTGCCGGTGCGGCTCGGCCCGCAGCCGGGCAGCGCGCAGGAGGTCCCGGAGGAATCCGGTCCCGAAACCGGCGAGGGGGACGAGGAGCCGACCGCGGACGACGAGGAATTCGAGCCGCAGGAGCGCCCGCAGCCCGTCGCTCGAGGAAGTGCGCACGGGGCCCTGGTCCGGCAGCGCCTGCCCCGCGCGGCCCTCGAAGGCCTGCGCGAGCTGTGCGCGCAGGCGCTGCGTCTGCTCGGCGAACAGGCCGCCGGGCCCCTGGCCGCCCAGGCTGCGGAGCAGCTCGCCTTCGCCGAGCGCTGGCTGGGCTGGCGCGCGGAGCCCGAGCTGTGGCAGGCCCTGGAGCAGGCCACACGGTCGCTCAAAACCGAGCTGGGCGCGGACTTCGAGCTCAGCGGGGCCGAGTGGCGCCGGGCCCTGGCCGGGGAGCTCGAACTGCTGGCCCGAAGCCCCCTGGGCGGCGAGGGCGGGGGCCTGCAGGTGGGCGGCCCGGACCTG
This sequence comes from Planctomycetota bacterium, assembly GCA_044359835.1. Classification (GTDB taxonomy): domain Bacteria; phylum Planctomycetota; class UBA1135; order UBA1135; genus JBIKLM01. The sequence continues at coordinate 2,894 of JBIKLM010000038.1, read as the reverse complement.
CCCCGCGTGCCCTTCGACCGCCTGGCGCTGGTGGGCCTCGATCGGGCTTCGGCCGAGCGGCGCGCGCCCCGCGACGCGTTCCTCTCGGCGGAGCTGGCCGCGGCCCTGGGCGCGGTGCTGCCGGACCTGGCGCTGGGAGCCGGCTCCGACCCGTCGGCCCGCGAGCTCGAGACCTTCCTGGCGCTCGCCGACCTGGCGCCCGAGGTGCTGCTGCTGTGCGCGGAGCGCGATCTCGACGATCGCGAACGGGCGCCTTCGGCGCTCTTCGGACCGATCGCCGATCTCTTGGGGGCGGAGCCCGCGATGGCGGCGCGCCCCGCGCCGGCCGACCTGTTCGAGCTGGCCGTCGAGCGGGGGCCCGAGCTGCAAGGCCAGGACCTCGAGGCCTGGTTCCTGGGGCTCGCACCCGCGACTTTGCCCGAGCGCCAGCGCCGCGACTACGCCCGCGGCCGCGCCGAGGTGCTGCGCGAGTGGAGCCTGGCGCCGAGGCGCGGCGCAGAGCTCGGTCCCTCGCCCTACCACGGCCTGGTGGGCCCGCGGGCGCCGGAGGAACTCTCCGTGACGCTGCTCGAAAGCCTGGCCAAATGCGGCTGGCGCACCTTACTCGAGCGGCGCCTGCGGCTCGAGTCCGCGCCGAATCCGGAATTCGCCTGGCCGCCGATCGACGCGCGCCTGGTGGGCGTGCTGGTGCACCGCGTGCTCGAACGCTTGGTGCAGGCCGATCGCCTGGGGCCCGGTGGCGAGGCGCCGATGCCCGCCCAGGCGGAGCTGGACGGCGCGCTGCTGGAGCAGGGGGCCGAGCTGGCCCGCGAGGAGGGGCTGACGCTGCCCGGACTCGAGCGCGTGCTGATCGAACGCGCCCGCGGGCCCCTCTCGATCGCCAGCGCTGAGATCTGGCGCGACGGCCCGCTGCTCGAGCCGAGCGCCGAATGGTCCGGCGAGATCGAAGTCCTGGACAGCGCCGGCCAGGCCCACCGCCTGCGCTTCCGCGCCGATCGGCGCGATGGGCGCGACCGGCGCGTTCCGCCCGGAACCCTGCTGACCGACTACAAGACCGGGCGCTGCTTTGCACCCGGCAAGACGGAAAAGACCTGGCGGCGGCAGCTGCGGACCGGCATCTTGCGGGGCGAGCGTCTGCAGGCGGTCGCCTACGCCCGGAGCGGCGGCGAGCAGGCCGTCGGCCGCTACCTGTTCCTGGCCCCGGCGCGCGGTCAGGAACAGCCGCGCCGCGTGCTCGACGTGGCCTTCGACGACGGGCAGGCCCACCAGGACTTCTTGACCGCCGCCGGCACGCTGCTCAGCGCTTGGCAGCTGGGCACCCTGGCGCCGCGGCTCTTGGGCCCGGACCTGCTCAAGGAGCCGGCCGCCTGCGGCACCTGCCCGGTGCGCGAGGCCTGCGTGCAGCAGGACAGCGGCCAGCGCGGGCGCTTCCGCAAAATGATCGAGCGGCTGCGCGCGGGCGCGGGAAGCGACGAGCTCTCCGGCGCGCTGCTCAAGTGGTTCGACCTGGCCGCGGCCCGGGTCGACGCGCCGCCGGGCGGCGAGGAGCCTACGGCGTGAGCGACCACGGCGAACTGCGCCGCCTGGACCGGGAGGCGCGCCTGCTGGCGCGGAAAGAATTCGTGCGCCCCGTGGCCCTCGAAGCGGGCGCGGGCACGGGCAAGACCGCCACGCTGGTGCAGCGCATCGTGGCCTGGTGCCTCGGGCACGGCTTCGAGCGCCATCGCGGCGCAGGCGGCTCGGTCCCGGAGCGCGTGCTGCAGCGCCTGGTGGCGATCACCTTCACCGAAGCGGCGGCGGCCGAGATGAGCGCGCGCGTGGGCCGGGCCTTCGCCGAGCTGGGCGCTGGCCGCGGGCCGGTGGGGCTCGCGGCGGACGAGCTGGCCGGTGAGCTCGGCCTGTCGGGGGAACAGCTCGCGGAGCGGGCCCGCGCCTTCGCGGAGGCCAGCCAGCACCTGCGCCTGTCGACGATCCATTCCTTCGCCGCCGAGCTGCTGTTCGAAGCGCCCCTGGAGGCCGGTCTGCACCCCCGGCCGACCATCGACGCCGAGGGCGAGGCCCTGCGCCGCGCGGCGCGCGAAACGGTCGAGGCCGAGCTGGCCGTGGCGCTCGGCCCCGAGCCGAACCCCGCTTGGCTGCATCTGGCGCAGCAGGGCTTCGGGCCGGCCGAGATCGAGGCCGAGCTGGTGCGGCTGCTGACCCTCGGGGTCGAGCCGGCGCGGCAGCAGACCCTCGGGATCGAAGCGGAGGGGCTGCAGAGCCTCGGAGTCGAACAGCTGGAACTGCCTGCGCGTGCGCTGAGCCTGGCCGGCTTTCAGCGTTGGCGCGCGGCGGTGCTGGAGGCGCTGGAGCCCCTGCACCGCAAGCTCGGCGCCCCTGGGATCAAGTGGTCGCGCTCGAAGCGCGGGCCCAAGATCCAGGACGGGCTGGCCTTTCTGCGCGCGCAGCTGGCCGAGCCCGCGGGCAATGCAGGTCAGGCGTCGGAGCGTCTCGAGCGCCTGCGCACCGAGCCCCGGCTGAGCGAACTCGAGAAGCTGCTGCGCACAGCCTGGGCCAAGGGCGACTTCAACGGGGAGGAGCGGAAGCAGTTGTCCGACCTCGCGGGGATCGAGGAGGCCGCCGGCCGATTGGCGCGCGAACTCGCGGCTTTGCGCGGCTTCGATCACGCCACCGGCTCGGCCGCCTTGGCCGTGCTCGACCCGCTGCTGGCGGCGGCGCGCAGCCGCCTCGAGCGCCGGGGCGTGCTCGGCTTCGACGATCTGCTGCGGCGCGCCAGCCGGCTGCTCGCCGAGCGCCCCGAGGTGCTGCGGCGCCAGCGCGAGCGCCTCGACCAGCTGCTGGTGGACGAGTTCCAGGACACCGACCAGCGCCAGTGCGACCTGGTGGCGGCCCTG
>JBIKLM010000037.1:0-15395 GCA_044359835.1 Planctomycetota bacterium | reverse complement strand
CGGGGGCGGCGGAGGCTTCCCCCACCAACTCGCCGAGCGCCCTCGCGGCCAGCGGCCGCGCCGCGGTGAAGTCCATGGTGAAGCGCGCGTTGATTTCGCTCAGCGGGTTGAGCGCGCTGCCGCGGCCATCCAGGCGGCGATGCTGATACGCATCGATGCCGAAGGGGCCGAAATAGCCGGCCGCGTGCAGCGCGCGGCCGACCGCTTCGAGGGTCGCGGCCAGGCAGGCGTCGGCGGCCGGATCCAAGGGCGTGTGGCGATCGCTGGCGGCGGTGGCCTGCCAGGCGCCGTGGGGATCGACGCTCTGGTAGCAGGGGCCCGCCAGGGTCAGCGTGCCGTCCGCGGCCAGCCAGGCCGAGCGCGTGAACTCGCGCTGAATCTCGACGAAGGGCTCGATCGTCAGCGGCCCGAGGCGCAGGCTCGCCGCGAGCCAAGCCAGCTCGGCCTCGGTGGGCTTTCCGGCCCGCAGGCGCCGACGCCCGCGCCCGGCGGCCCCGAAGGCCCGGCGCACCAGCCAGCCGAGGGGCGCCGGCGCGGCCAGCCGCGTCAGGGCCTGCTCCAGGGTCAGGGCGATGCGTTTTTCGAAGCTCGAAAGGGCGGGGTCCAGGGCTTGGCCCGGATGCGCCGGCGGACTCGGCTGCCAGCCGGCGGGCAGGCTCGCCGCGGACGGCGCGGTCCACTCGGCGGGCTCGAGCCAGCGCTGCCCCAGCAGCAGGGCGCGCAGGGCGGCCGCGAAGGGCCGCGCGTTGACGGCGCGCAGCACCTCGACCGCCGGAGCGGCCGGCGGGCGCGCTCCGGCGCGCTCGAGCAGCAGGAGCGCGCGCGGCGTCGGCGACCAGCAGGCCCCGGCCAGGCCGCGGGCGCGCGCCTGCCGCTCGGCGAAATCCGGCGCGCTCGGATCCAGCACGAGGTCGCCGGGCAACAGCAGCCCGGGCATCACCCGGCGCTGCTCGCGGGCCACCAAGGCCGCGAGGTGCCGGCTGGGCGTGTAGGCGCGCGGGCGCTCGAGCTCGTGCTCGGCGTCCAGGTTCAGCACCCAGGCGCGGGGCTCGCGGGCCGCCATCAGCCGGCCTCCGGGGCCCGGCCGTCCACCAACGGCACGGCCTCGAGCGCGTCCAAGAACTCCGCGGGCAGGCCCGCCAGCCGCCGCGCGGCGCGGTTCAGCGGACGGCCCTTCATCAGCGCCGGACTGAGCGGCGGCGGCAGCGCCCGGCGCCAAGCCTCGAAGTCGAGCGGCGCGCCGCAGAGGCGCTCGAACCACAGCCGCCCGAAGGCCACGTGGCCGATCTCCTCGCGCTGGATGCGCTCGAAGACCAGCGCGCTGGGCTCGTCCCCCGCGGCGCGGAATTGCGCGGCCAGGCGCGCCCCGTGCTCGAGGTTGCCGCCCTCGAAGCCGAGCCCCATCAGGGCCACGAATTCGAGCGGCGTGCGGCAGCCCCGCGCGCGCTCCCAGAACCAATCGCGCAGCGGGAAAACGCCGAACTCGAAGCCCAGCGCCCAGAGGCGCCCGCGGTAGAGGCCCGCGTGTTCGAGTTCCTCGGTCGCCAGACGCAGCAGCCCGGCGCGGAATTCGCGCGGCGTTTCGGGGAAAGCGAGCAGGGCCCAGGCGAACAGCTCCGCGGCCTGCAGCTCGTGGTGCAGGCAGGTGTGCAACAGGCGCGCGCGCGGCTCGGGACGCCGCAGGGCCCCCGCGCTGGGGCGCTTTTCCGCCTTGTGGAGCAGCACCCAGCCCGGCGGACGCCCGGGCCCCGCCAACCGCCGCACGACCGGCTCGGATTCGAAGGCGCCCGGCTGCTCGGGATCCGGCGGCGGCGCCGGCTCGAGCTTGTCCTCCAGGCGCTCTGCGCGCAGCAGCGCCAAGCACCAGGCGGCGATGCTCCCCGGCGGCGGCTCCCTGAATTCGGCCATGAGTGGCGGCGAGTCTAAGCCCCCGGGCCGGCCCTGGAGGCCCCGCGCAGGCGCAGAGGCGCCCGGCCCCTGGAGCGCCGGCCGCGGGGGGCCCCTTCCAAGCCCCGGGACAGAGCGCCCCCGGCCTAGCACCGCCCTCAACCCGCCCTCCGCCCGCGGTCGACGCGCCTGCGCAGGCCCCCCCTCCGCCCGCCCATGACCGAACGCTCGCTGACCCCCCTGCCGCTCGGTTTCCACGGCGACAAGCACCTGCTGGCCCTGGTGGACGCCCTGGCCAAGCGAGCGGACCTCTACCTCGAGACCGGCGCGAACGTCGGCTCAACCCTCGGCTACGTGGCGCGCCGCTTCCGGCGCCTCGATTGCCTGGCCTGCGAGCCCGACCCAGCGGCCCACGCCGTGGCCCGCGCCCACGCCGACGTGCGCAGCGGCGTCCACGTCCTGCCGCTCACCTCCCAGGACTTCCTGGCGGCCCTGCCGGCGCTGCGCGGCGACCTCGGCCAGCGCACGCCCCTGTGCTGGCTCGACGCCCACGGCTACGGGTTCGAATGGCCGCTGCGCGACGAGGTGGCCTTCCTGACGCGCTCCTGCCGGCGGGGTTTTCTCTTGATCGACGACTTCCGAGTTCCCGGCGCGCCCGAATTCGAGTGGGATGCCTACGGCGACCAGGAATGCCGCTTCGAAGCGGTGCGCAGCGCGATCGCGCCGCGCGCGGCCTATCGGCTGTTCTATCCCGCCTATTCCGAGCACACGTCGCCGTGGCATGGCCTGCGGGGTTTCGGCTTGATCGCCTTCGCGGAGAGCCTGGCCGAGATCCCGCGCTTCGACCTAGAACTGCCCGAGATCTGCCGCCAAGCCTGCGCCGCGGAGGGGCTGCCGCTGGACGAGCTCGACCTCGAGGGCGAGCTCTCGTTCCTGCGCTCGCGGGCGGAGGTGGCGCCCGGCGACGCCGAACTGCACAACGCCCTGGCCGCGCTGCACGCGCGCCTGGGCGAGACCCACAGCGCACTGGCCGAGCTGACCCGCGCCCTCGAGCTCGATCCCGAGCACCCGGACGCCGGCGCCAACCTGAAGGCCCTGCTCGAAGCCCAGCGCGGCCAGCCCGGCAAGCGCCAGGCCGTGGCCCCCGGCCCGAGCGGCCCCGCGGTCCAGCGCGACCCCTTCCGCGATCTGCTGCACCTGGTGAGCTCCAAGGCGCCCCTGATCGTCGATGGCGGCGCCCATCGCGGGCACACCGTGGCGCGCTTCCTGGAGCTGTTCCCGCGCGCTTCGTTGGTGGCCTTCGAGCCCCAGGCGGAGGCCGCGCGGGACCTGCGCGCCCGCTTCCCCGGCGACCCGCGCCTGACCGTGCACCAGGCCGCCCTGGCCGCCGAGCCCGGGCTTCTCGAATTGGCGCGCCTCTCGAACGACCAGGCCAGCTCGCTGCTGCCGGTCAGCGCGCACAACCGCCAAATCCACGGCGAGCGCCTGGACGTGGTCGCCCGCGAGCGGGTGCCGGCCGTGCCCCTGCGGCATGCCGTCAGCCAGCCGATCGACGTGCTCAAGCTCGACCTGCAAGGCTACGAGCTCGAAGCCCTGCGCGGCGCCGGCGAGCTGCTCAAGGACGTGCAGCTGATCCTGACCGAGGTCGAGTACCTGCCGCTCTACGCGGGCCAGCCGCTGTTCAGCGACATCGACCTGTTCCTGCGCGGCCAGGGTTTCCGCCTATTCCACCTGTACTCGACCTGGTGCCACCCCTCCGGCCAGATCAGCTCCGGCGACGCCTTGTACCTGAACGAACGCTTTTTCTCCTGAACCGTCCGGCGGATCGCTGCCCCAGCGAGCCGGTGGCCGCCGCCGGCCGAGCCCCGCCGAAACCCGCGCAACGCCGACGATCTACGCCTCCCCACTGACCCTGCAAGCCGCGCGAGCCCAAGCCCCATGGACCAACGCCCGCCCCTGCGGATCGCCTGCGTCGACTTCTGGCCCGGCTTCGAGCCGCCCCACCTGGGCCAGCGCCACCCGCTGCTACACGAGCTGGCCCGCGTCGAATGGAGCGAGGACCCGGCCAGCGCCGACCTGACCTTCTTCTCCTGCTTCCCGGAGCGCAAGAAAGACCGCCGGCCCCGCGATCCGCGCGCGGTCTGGGGCTGCCCCGGACCGCGGGTCTACTACAGCGCCGAGAACATCCCCGTGGATTTCCGGCAGTGCGACTTCGCCATCACCTTCAGCCGCACGCTGCAGGACCCGCGCCACCTGCGCCTGCCCAACTACGTGGGCCGCATGGCCTTCTTCGGCTTCCCCCCGGATGCCCTCGAGCGCCTGCCCAGCGACCCCCAGGCGCTGCTGGCCCAGAAGACGCGCTTCGCCATGTTCATCCAGGGCAATCCGGTGCCTTTCCGCGAGGACTTCGTGCGCCGGCTCTCGCGCTACAAGCGCGTCGACTGCGCCGGACCCGCGCTCAACAACATGGGCTTCCTGGCGGATCGCATGCAGAAGTTCGCGCTCTACCGGGAAGCCAAGTTCGCGGTCACCTTCGAAAACGAATCGGCCCTGGGCTACACCACGGAAAAGCTGCCCGAGGCCTTCCTGGGCCAGACCGTGCCGATCTACTGGGGCGACCCGGGCGTGGCCCTGGACTTCAATCCCGGCGCCCTGATCCAGGTCGCCGGCCCCGCCGACGTCGAGGCCGCCATCGAGCGCCTCATCGCCATCGACCGCGACGACGAGGCTTACCTGCGCCTGCTCTGCGCCCCGCGTTTCCCCGCCGAAGGCCCGCCGACCTGCACGGACCCCGCCAACCAGCGCCGCTTCTTCACCCGCCTGCTCCAGGCCGCCACTCGCCGCAACCGCCCCAGCGGGCTCCGACCGATCCTGACCTGACCCCCGGCGAAGGGCAACGACCCGAGCGCCCGCTGGCAAGCCACGCGATCAGCGCCTGGTGATCGTGACGAGGAAGTCCTGCTGGTCGAGCAGGTCTGGGGCGTAACGCGTGGCTGTGGAGGCCTTGAACGTCGCGATCGGTTCAGGGTCCCCTTCGGGCAGCGGTGCCTGCTGCCCGATCGGCACGAAACGGCAATCGATCTCGTAGACCTCCCCTTCGTCCTCGGCGAGCCAAGCCGGCCGGGAGGCGTCCCTCACGGTCAGGCCGGACGTGTCCCAGGTCCGTCGCTTGCCGTAGAAGGCCGGCAGACCGAAGGAGGTGCGGATCGTGGCCTGAGCCGGCAGATGCTCACAGGCCCATTGTCCGGCGGCCACCCGCGCGCGTTCGACCGTATCCGACCAGTGCTTCATGCGTGCGAACCAACCCCGGTCGAGCAGCAGCACCGCCAGGCTCGGAACGACGATCGCCAGGCCGACCCCGATCGGTCGGCGCGGACCGGCGGCTCCCCAGCGGACAGCCAGGCTGTGGAGCCCGAAAGCGGCCAGGATGGCCAGGGAGAGTTGGGTCTGGGCGATGTACCAGCTGTACGGCTCGGCCGGCGGCAAGAGCGTGTAGGCCAAGGCCTGCGAAAGGACGTGCGCCAGGCAATAGGCGCTGGGCAACAAAGGGATTGCCTTCCGCCAGACGGCCAAGGCCGCCAGCAGGGAGAAGACCGCACTGCTGCCGCTCAGGAGGCTGGCTCGCAGGAACCAGAGCGGGCTGACCGATCCGTACTCTCGCGAGAGCTTGCGACCGACGCTGTTCGGCAGCAGGCCCCCGAAGGACTGCTCGAAAACGAACCCCGCAAACGCCAGCAACAAGCAGAACGGCAGCAGCGCCAGGCACAGCGGCCCGAGAACCCCGCGGAGCCGCCCCGCCTGGCTAGACCTCTCGAGCGATCCCAGCGCCGGCGCGATCAGCAGCGCCAATGCCGCACCGGCATAATCGAGCTTGTGGATCACCAGCAGGGCCGCCAGAGCCCCGCACCAGGCCGCCCGAGGCCGGGGTGCGGTCACGGCAAGAAATCCCAGGGCAAACAAAAAATACCCGAGGCAGACTTCCATCCCGCTGGACGTCCACAGCCAGAACCGCGGGTTGATCAACGCGATTCCGAGGAATGCCACGCTGGCCATTCGCAGCCGAAGGTTCCGGAACCCGGCGAGCACGACCAAGATCGCCAGCGAATACAGCGCGACCGCGAGCGCATGCCCCGCCGCCACCACGTTCCCCGTCCATTCCGCGACGCAGGCCAGCAGCATCGCCCACAACGGAGCGCTGACCCCAAAGCTCTTCGTCGCTCCATCCGAATACGAAAAGACCCCCTGGTCGGCCCAAGCCTGCGCATTCCGAAAGAAAAACCCGCTGTCATCGATCGGATGGCTCAACCCCAGGTACCGGTGCCCCCCCCCCAGCACCAGACAGGACACGGCAAACGCCACTCCCCAGGGCCCGATCGACCTCCCTTGTGCCGCTTCCGTATTCATCGAGCAGACATGGCGCCTGAGCACGACTACAAGGCATGGCGCGCTCGATGTCCAGAGGCTGCGAGAAGGCTTGGGCGCGAAGCCCCGGGGTGATTCGATCCGCAGCGACCGAGCCTGTCCGCCCAGGCGGTGACGCCGGGCCCACGAGGAGCGGGACGGCTCACTCGGCTCGGGGGTCGGCCGCTCGGTTGTTTGGGGATCGCAGGCCGCCGACGTAGGCGCTGCGCTTGCAAAGGGGCTTTCTCAGGGCCTGGCGGCGATCGGCCCGGGTGCTTTGGGCCATCAGCACGGTTCGGGGAACAGCGGCCCGGGGTGCTGTTCGCGGGCGAGCAGGTCGCGTTTGCGGTCCAGGCCCCAGCGGTAGCCGGTCAGGGAGCCGTCCTTGGCGATCACGCGGTGGCAGGGAATCAGCACGGCCAGGGGGTTGGCGCCGCAGGCGGCGGCCACGGCGCGCACGGCTTTGGGGGCGCCCAGGAGGCGGGCCAGGTCGCCGTAACTCAGGGTCTGGCCAGGGGGGATCGAGCGGAGCGCTTGCCAGACGGAAAGCTGGAACGGGGTGCCCAGGGGCGCCAGGGGCAGGTCGGGGGCTCGCGCGGGATCCTCGAGGGCGGCCAGCACGGCGGAGAGCAGGGGTTCGAAGGCGGGGCCGCCGGGCAGCATCGGGTGGCCCGGAAAGCGGCGCGTCAGTTCGGCTTCCAGCTCCTCGGCATCGTCGCCCAGCAGCACCGCGGCCAGGCCTTCGGCGCGGGCGGCGATCAGGGCCAGGCCCAGAGAACAGCGCGCGATGGCGAAACGCAGCGGGTCCGGCGCGGGGGACGCGCTGGCCACCGGCGCGACGGGCAGCGGCTCGTCCGCCGAGCGTTCGGGCGCGCTCATCGGCTGCGGCCGGCGTAGGGATCTTCGCCGCGGGCCAGCTGGCGCACGAAGTCGTCGCGGCGGCCGAGGTTGCGCTCGACCAAGCGCTTGTATTGCTGGATCTCGTCGGCGGAAGCGCCCTCGAAGCGCGCCAGGAACGTCCAGCCCTTGTAGGGCAGGGTCAGCACCCAAGGCGAGGCGGGGTCGCCGGCGCCGGGCCAGCGCAGCTGCCAGGCGATTTCGGCGGGCCCGGGCACCCACAGGCCGCTGCCCTCGGCGAGGATCGTGCGCAGCGCGGCGCGGGCCAGATCGTTGAGCACCAGCGCGTCCTCGAAGACCTTGTAGGTCCATTCGAAGGATTGCTGGTCGATCTCGGCCAGGCGCTGGTCCTCGAGCGGAAACTCCTCGAGCAGCCAGAAGCCCGGGCGCGCCCGGGCCCGCGCGGCGAAATCCGGCGTGCCCGACTGGGCGAATTCCTCGGCCTTGCGCTTGCCTTCGAAGCCCGGCCACTGGCACAGATCGCCGGGCACGCCGAAGGGCTCGAGCGCCGCGACCTGCTCGGCCACCCACTCGTTCCAGGCCGGGTCGAAGGGCACCAGACCGGCCTCCTCGGGCACGAAACCGAGCGCCTGCGCCTGGCTGCGGGCCGCCGCCGCCCGCTCCCCGTAGAACGTGTCGAAGACCCGCCCGCTGCTGGCCAGCTCGGGGGCCAGGTTCAGGTCGACCACGGCGCGCGGCGCGGGCTCCAGGCCGCCGACGGCCTCGGGGGCGGCGCTGGCGGCGGGGTCTCGACCGGGGCCGGGCCCGCGGGTCAGCAGCAGCACCAGGGCGGCCACCAGGGCCAACAGCAGGGCGATCGGGAGCAGGGACTTCACGGACGGAGGGGGGGCTCGAAGGAGCAGGGTGAGGCGTTCCGCGGGGCGAGCCGGCGGGTACGGGCGCCGGGCCGGGATTCGGGCAAGAATCCGCGCCGGCGGCGTAGTAAGCGCCCGGCGCACCGGCGCCGGCCCGGGGCCGGTACCGTGGCGCGCCCGCGCCGCTTCCCATCATGCTCCGAAACACTTCCTTCCGCGCCCTGCTGCCGCTCCTGTGCCTCCCCTGGTCGCTCGCCTGCCCCGCCGGGCTGGCGGCCACCGCGCTGCCCCAAGATCCCGCCCCGGCTCCCGCCGCTCCCCAAGCACCGGCCCAGGAGCAACCCTCCGGCCCCCGCCCGGGCGCGGCCGGCATCGGCGACAGCTTCCTGCCCGACTCCGGCAACGGCGGCTACGACGTGGAGAGCTACGAGCTGTGGATCGAGTGGCGCTCGGTCCAGGAGCCAATCCAGGCCAAGCTGGCCCTGACCGCGCGGGCGCTCGAGCCGCTTTCGGCCTTCAATCTCGACCTCTACGGCCTGGAGGTCGGCGCGGTGCGCGTCGACGGCGTGTCGGCCGAGTTCAGACGCGAGGGCGACGAGCTGACCCTGCTGCCGGCGCTGCCCGTGGAGGCCGGCGAGGTGTTCCTGGCTGAGGTCGAGTACGGGGGGTTGCCCCAGGGCATCGCAGACAGCAGCGCTCCGGGCGGCATGAAGATCGGCTGGATCCCCGTGGAGAGCAAGAACGAGGTCTACGTGGCCAGCCAGCCCAACGGGGCCAAGGGCTTCATGCCCTGCAACGACCATCCGCGCGACAAGGCCCTGTGGACGATCCACCTGACCGTGCCGGAGCCGCTGATGGCGGTTTCCAACGGCACGCTGGCCAACGTCGCGGATCTCGGCGACACGCGGCGCTTCACCTGGAAGCCGCGCGATCCGATGGCCACTTACCTGTTCACCCTGGCGATCGGCGAATTCGTCGAGCAGCGCCTGGAGGGCCCGGGCGGCCTGCCGATCGTCAACTACTTCTCGCCCAGCACCAGCGAGAAGAGCCGCGAAGCGTTCGCCAAGACGCCCGAGATCCTGGCCGCGCTGATCGATTACGCCGGCCCCTACCCGTTCGAGATCGCCGGCGGGATCCTCAGCAGCGCCGGGATCCCCGGGGCGCTCGAATGCCAGACGATCCCGGTCTACGGGCGCGGCACGGGCAGCGAATCGATCATCGCGCACGAGCTGGCGCACCAATGGTTCGGCAACTCGGTTTCGGTGCAGGATTGGAGCGACATCTGGCTCAACGAGGGCTTCGCCGAGTACCTGGCCTGGCTGTACGAGGAGCGCTCGAAGGGCAAGGAGGCCTACGAGCAGCAGGCCTACCGCGCCTACGCCATGCTGCGCGGCATGGACGACCAGGAGCCGCCGGCGGATCTGACCGTCGACGAGATGTTCGGGCTCGGGGTCTACGTGCGCGGGCCGCTGATCCTGGACCGCCTGCGCGCCGAGATCGGCGACGAGACCTTCTTCAAGCTGCTGAAGGGCTGGGCCAGCCTCAAGCGCAACGGCAACGCGCGGCTGGCGGAATTCCTGGCCTATACCAACGAGGTCGTCGGCCGCGACATGGAGCCGCTGCTGCGCCCCTGGCTGTTCGACACGAAGATGCCCAAGGTGGCCCCCTGGGACGAGCGCGCCGAGAAGGACCGCGCCGAGCGCGAAGCGCGGCGCGCGGCGCGGCGCGCGGAGCGCGAGGCCAAGCGCAAGTCCGGCGAGACGCCGCCCGGGGACGGCGAGACGCCGCCCCAAGACGGCTCGCAAGCACCCCAGGTCCCGCAGGACCCGGAGAGCGGTCAGCGGTGAATCCAGCCCGCAGGGCGGCAGGCGATGGCTCGGGCCGAGCCGGGCGGGCGCCGGCCTCGGGCGCCCGGCTCGACCGGCGGGATTGGCTCCTGCTGGCGGCCTCCGCCCTAGGCGCGCCGCTCGGCGCCCTGGCCATGCCTGCAGTGCCCCCGCAAAAGAGCCGCGTGCTGGTGATCGGCGCGGGCATGGCAGGCCTGGCCGCGGCCCGCGACCTGGTCGCTGCGGGCCAGGACGTGGTCGTGCTCGAAGCGCGCCAGCGCCTCGGCGGCCGGGTCTGGACCGAACGGGACGCGGCCGGCACGCCGATCGACCTGGGCGCCGCCTGGGTGCACGGCCAGCGCGGCAACCCGCTGACCGAGCTGGCGCGGGCGTCGGGCGCGCCCCTGGTCGACACGGAGTATGGCTCCGTGCGCCTCTACGGCAGGGATGGCGCTGTGCTGCCGCGCGCCGCCGAAGCCCGCCTCAAGGCCCTGCGGCGCGAGTTCGAGGGCGCGATCGGCAAGCTCCAGGAAATCGACCCGGACCGCTCCCTGCGCAGCGCGGCCGAACGGGTCTTCGCCGCCCGGCCGCGCGAGCCCGGCGATCGGGCCCTGCTCGAATACCTGCTGCACAGCGGGCTGGAGCAGGAATACGGCGACAGCGTCGAGCGCCTCTCGACCCACTGGTTCGACGACGGGGAGGCCTTCGGCGGGGTTGATGGCGTGCCCCCGGGCGGCCTCTCGGCGCTGATCGAACACCTGGCGCGCGGCCTCGACGTGCGACTGGGCTTCCCCGTCGAGCGCATCGAATACGGCCCGAGCGGTGTGCGGGTGCTCGGCCCCGTCGGCGAGCTGCACGGGGACCGCTGCCTGGTCACCCTACCCCTGGGCGTGCTGCAGGCCAGCCTGGAACTCGCCGCAACAGAGGGCCCCGGCGCAGCGCCCTCGGACACACCGCCGCCCGATGCATCGGGGCCCGCCAAGGGCCGAGCTCCGACTCCCCGCGAAGGGAGCGCCGCGGGCCTGGTGCGTTTCGATCCGCCCCTGCCGCCCGAAAAAACGCGCGCCATCCGCGCGCTGGGCATGGGCCTGCTCGACAAGCTGGTGCTGCGCTTCCCCGAACGCCGCTGGCCCGCCGACGTTGACTGGCTCGAACGACTGCCCGGCGAGCAGCGCCGCTTCCTCGAGTGGATCAGCCTGGCGCGCACCCACAAACAGCCGATTCTGATCGGCTTCCACGCCGGCGACACCGCCCGCGAACTCTGCCGCTGGAGCCACGAGCAGCTCGCATCCGAGGCCCTGGCCCACCTGCGCGAAGTACTCGGCGCCGACCTGCCGCCGCCCCTGTCCGTGCGCATCACCCGCTGGAGTTCGGACCCTTTCGCACGCGGCTCCTACTCCTGCTATCCCCCGGGTTCCACCCCCAAGGACCGCGACCGACTGGCCGCGCCCCTCGCCGAGCGCCTCTATTTCGCCGGAGAAGCCACCAACCGCATCCACCCCAGCACCCTCCACGGCGCCCTGCTCTCCGGCCGCCGCGCCGCCGGCGAAATCCTGGCCACGTGACCCAGCGAGCTGCCCTAAGCAGCTGACCGATCATTTTCAGGCGGCAACTACCCTGACACCGGGGGCAGCCGGCAGTGCCGGGCTCGCAGCTCCGAACCATTAGCTCCTCCGCTGCGCGAAAGTGCTAGCTCCCGGACTTCCCTTTTTCGAAGAATTGCCTGGTAAGTGCCCGCTCAGAAGGCGCCTTCGGGGTGGGCTGTCAGGGGACGTGGTATCTAAACGCTTAGGGAACGGGAACTGACCTTGCCCGGGTTTTTCGGACACCCCAACTTGCCCGAGATGGGCAAGGATGTCCTCCATGGCACCTTGTTGGGCTCCGCAACTTCATCGCCGAACAGAAGGCTGACGCCGTCCGGCTGGTCCGTCAGGTTGGCAGCGTAGGCAAGGTAGGAAAGGTAGGAAAGGATCTGGACCTGACCGAGACCACGCTGCGGGAATGGGTCAGGCAGGCGACCGAAGGAGCGGGGCCCGCGACCGGTACCTGGGAGCCGATCGCCGCCGAGGTGGGTGTCAGAGTCGCTGTGGCTCGGTTTGGGGCTGGCAAGTCGAGTGAGCACCAGCTCGAACGCCCTGTTCCATGAGGGAGTCGGCCTTTCCTCACAGATCTCGGAGGGATGAGCATCGGTCAATGCGCTCTCCACAGCGCCGAGATGGGGACCGCGAAGAGGCTGGAGCCGAACGGAACGATTTCTGAGCCTGTGTAGAGCACGACTCCCCTCAGGAACTTCTCGCCGGATGCGGCTTGCAGGTTTCGGAGTCCCTTGAAGTCGGGGCTGCTGACCGAGGCGCTGGCCTTGACCTCGAGGCCGACCAGGGCGCCACCGGCATCTTCGAGCAGGAGGTCCACCTCTTGACCGGCCAGGGTCCGGTAGTGGAAGAGCTTCGGCCCGACCTCACTCCAGCTGGCTTGCTTGGTCAGCTCCATGACGACGAAGTTCTCGAGCAGTGCTCCCGCAAGGGCGGTTTGCCTGGCTGCTTGAGGGTCGGTCAACCCTAGCAAGGAGCTCACCAGGCCAGAGTCCAGAAGGTAGGCTTTGGGCGACTTGACGAGCCGTTTGCCCAGGTTGCTGGACCAAGGCGGGAGGGTTCGAAGGAGGAAGGTGGCCTCCAGCAGGGTCAGATAGCGCTTCAGGGAGGTCTGTGGGATCGACAGGCTCCGCGAAAGCTCCGAGAAGTTGAGCAAGCTCCCTGTTCGGCCGGCCAGCAGCTCTAGGAGACGGGGAAGCGAACTCAGGCCTTCGATGTTGCTGAGTTCTCTGACGTCGCGCTGCAGGATGCTCGTGATGTACGAGTTGAACCAGGACCTGCGGCGCCGAGCCGACGGCCTGGCCTGTGCTTCCGGGTAGCCCCCCCGAGTGATGCGCTCCCACAAGTCCGGGCCGTCGTCGGCCGAGAGGTCGAGCCGCCAGTTCGGCTTGGGCTGCTCGAACAGCCGATCTACCAGGCCGTCCACGCGCCCCAGGAGCTCCCCCTGCGAAAGCGGCCACAGCTGGAGCAGCTCCATCCTGCCTGCCAAGGATTCCGAGAGCCTGGGGAGAAGCAGAACGTTGGCCGAACCTGTCAGCAGGAACTGTCCCGGCACCCGCTTGCGATCGACCGCCGCCTTGATGGCCGGGAAGAGCTCGGGCACGAATTGGACCTCGTCGAGGACGATCGGCCCATCGAGTCCGGCGATGAAGCCGGCCGGGTCCTGACGAGCCGCGGACAGAACCGAGGCGTCATCGAAGGTCAGGTACCGCCGCGGAGGGCTGCTTTCCTGGGCCAGGGCGCGTGCCAGGGTGGTCTTGCCCGTCTGGCGGGCCCCCTGGAGGAGAACGACGGGGCTGTCCCCCAAAGCCTCCTCTGCCCGGACTGCGATGTTTCGGCGCAGCATGGCTGAATTTTAGCCAGCTAGTGGTCAATTTTCAACCAGCCCGGGCCCCATAGTCCCAAGCTGAGCCGGGCGGGCAGGGGGCCCCCGGTCGGGCAGCGGAGAGGCCCGAGCCATCCACTCCGGCACAGGGTCATCGGCCGATGGTCGGCACCCCGGCAGGACCGCGGGTTCGCCCGGGGTCGGAGCGGTCCCGGAGCCGGTGCGAGTCAAAAGCGGGGAAAGCGGCGCGGTCTCTCGACCCGCAAGGTCAGCGCGGCGAATTCGCCCGCTGCGAGCTCGATCTCCATGGGCTCCAGCAGGGGCGGGCCCGAGCCGCCCGGCGGGGCCTCGATCCGATAGCGCCCAGGCGGCAGTCCCTCGAGGAGATAGGGCGCCGCGGAGAAGTTTGCCAGTGCCGCCACGACCTGCGCACCCGAGGGCAACCCAGCCGGCGCTGGGCCGAGATCGATGGCTTGCAGGGCCAAAGGACCTGAATACGCGACCCCCTCGGCGTCCTGCACCTGCACAGCCAGAGCCGACCAAGACAGTGCGATGAGAGCCGCGGTCTGTCCCGAACCATCCAGCCGGACGAACCTCCGCGGCTCATGCTCCGAAGGGGTCGATCGCACCCCTAGGCCCTGGATCTGCAGCCAGTATTCGCCCAGGGGCAGCGGACCGAGCCGCACCACGCTGGCCCGCCAGGGAACCGAACGCTGTTCCGCGATCGAACCGTCGGGCCGGCGGACCAAAGCCCGCAGACTCATGTCGAAGCGCGTCGATGGCTCCAGTGCTGGGACTGCCCCCGATCCGGCGCCCGAACTCGCCGCCGAACCCGAGCGGAAGTCCGGCCAAGACAAACTGAGATCGATGAAGCCGTACTCGACACCAAGACTATGGGTGGGCAGGTCCGCCCAGCACGAACAACCATCGACGAGGGGAATCTCCCAACTCTCGATGATCCGGGCATCCATCCTGAGTCCGACCGTCAGGCGGGTCCCAGGCTCGCGTCGGCCGCGCAGCAGACAAGTCCAGTAACCGGCCGCCTCCGCTGCACGCTGCTCCTCGAGCAACGCGAGGGATCTGCTCGTGGCCTCGCCGAGGGGAAGCAGCTTGAGTCCCTCCGGCAGCTCTAGAGACAAGCCGCCGTAGCGATCCGCCATGCCGCAGGGGATGGGCTCGAGGTCATCGCGCTCGACCAAGCGCAACGCCAACAGCCGGGCTTCGTCGGTCTCTACGGTCAGCTCCTGACCGGAGGGCCGGAAGGGAGCGCTGGAGCCGGAAGCGCAGGGCAAGAGGCAGCTCACGCGGTACTCGCAAAGCGGATCCAGACCGTCGAGCTCGAGCTGGCCAGAAGCATCCGCTCGCCAAACCGCGGAGGCCGGAGCCTCGAATCCCGGGGCTCCCACGGGCGATTCGAAAGATCGGGTTTCGCTCGGCAGAGCAAGCGCGACCAAGGCTCCGGCGCCCGGCGTTCCATCGGGTGCCAGCACGCTGACCCGCACCGCGCCGGACGCTCGCAGCTCGAATTCCCCTAGGGGCCCCTGTGGGCCCGGCTGGGCCACGAACTCGGCAAATAGGCGACGACCGCGAACGAGGACTCGCTGGGGCACGAGCCAATCCGACTCCAGCTCGAACAGGTAAGGCCCGGGACCGTTGCGTCGACCGAGCACTTCCAGCCGGCCCTCTGACCAGCGATAGAAGTGCAATTCGTCGAACACATCCGGACCCGAGGCACCCTCTCGCCGCAGGAAACGAGCCACGGGACGGAAAGGGAGGGCGACATCGGCATCGCCCCGGAGTCCGCCTTGTCTGATTCCTTGCGGACCGACGCCGGTACCGAAGACCTCGCGGCTATGGCCGGTGACGACTTCGGATACCGCTCCCGACGTCGCTAAAGAAGGTTGGGACTGACCATTTACTAGACGGTGGCCATGGTCATCATATACAGTAAACAAATAGAAAAATAGAATACATAACAATGCAAATAAAGCTCCTGCAAGTATCGGATAACGCTTTATTCCAAGAACTAACACTCGCCCTCACTCCCCACCCAGGCAGATACCGCTGTAGGAAACCACTTGGCCAAAAGTCTGTGAATATAAGGCACACTGTCCAGGAGTACAAGTTCCCTGGACGACCTCAGGACAGCCAC
>JBIKLM010000378.1:0-4441 GCA_044359835.1 Planctomycetota bacterium | reverse complement strand
GAATTCGCTGCGAGCCTCAAGATGGGCCGCACCCAGCTGCAGGACGCGGTGCCGATGACCCTCGGGCAGGAATTCGACGCCTACGCGCGCTCGATCGCCCAGGAGCGCGAGGCGCTCGAATCCGCCGAGGTGCGCCTGCTGGCGGTCAACATGGGCGGCACGGCGATCGGCACCGGCCTGACCGCGCCGGCCGGTTATGCCCAGCGCTGCGTCGAGCACCTGGCCCAATTGACCGGCCGCGACGTGCGCCTGGCGCCGGACCTGATCGAGGCGACCCAGGACACCCAGGCCTTCGTGCTCTACTCCGCCTGCCTCAAGAGCGTGGCGGTCAAGCTCTCGAAGATCGCCAGCGACCTGCGTCTGCTCTCCTCCGGGCCGCGCGCGGGCCTGTCCGAGATCTTCCTGCCGCCGATGCAACCCGGCAGCTCGATCATGCCCGGCAAGGTCAACCCGGTGATCCCCGAGCTGGTCAACCAGGTGGCCTACAAGGTGATCGGCAACGACCTGACCGTGACCCTGGCGGCCGAAGCGGGCCAGCTGCAGCTCAACGTGATGGAGCCGGTGATCGCCGATGCGATCCTGGAGTCGGTTTCGGCGCTTTCGGCCGCGGCGCGCACCTTCCGCCTGCGCTGCGTGACCGGCATCCGCGCCAACGCGGCGCGCTGCCGCGAGTACGTCGAGCGCTCGATCGGCGTGGTCACCGCGCTGGTGCCGATCCTGGGCTACGAGGTCTCCACGCGGCTCGCCGCGCGGGCCCTGGCCGAGGACCGCGGCATCGTCG
Organism: Planctomycetota bacterium; assembly: GCA_044359835.1. Lineage (GTDB taxonomy): Bacteria > Planctomycetota > UBA1135 > UBA1135 > JBIKLM01. The sequence continues at coordinate 3,660 of JBIKLM010000378.1, read as the reverse complement.
AGCTGGTGCGCGAGGAGGGCCTGCTCTCCGAAGAGCGCATCGCCCACCTGCTGGCGCCCGAGCGCATGGTGCGCGACGTCAACGGGCCTTTTTGAGCCAGTCCCGAACGGTCCGCCGCCTCGGGCGGGACCGCGGTCGACCGATCGACTCGGGCTGCGCCCGAGCAGCCAGATCCGCGTGCCAGCACGCCTCTGGCCCTGCCCGCTGCCGTGCGCCGCGCCTTCGGCTCGTTCCGGGGGCCGGCCCGGCCGCCGGAGGTCTGGGGCTGCTCGCCGGCGACCCGAGGCGCGCTCCGAGAACGAGCATCTGAAGCCCCTGGCACCGCGTCGATCCTCGCGGGACCAGGCGAGCCGCCCGAGGAGCGCAGACCGGCCGGTGCCGCAGGCTCGCCCGGCGCGCTGAAGCCTTGCATACCATGGAGCTGCATGGCGCGCTCGCTCGCTTCGCTGCCCTGGCTGGGGGCCCTCGGGCTGGCTTTGCTCGCCGCCGGGTGGCTGTCGCTGTCCGGCGGCGGCCCGCCGGCGTCCGAGGGCGCCGCCGCCCTGCCGCGCGCGGCCGAATCGGACGGGGAGGCCCGTGCGAGTGCGCCGCGCGAAGCCCGCGGCGAGCCGCTCGCCGCTCCGGTCCCCGAGCGTCGCGCGGCCGAGGGTCCGGCGATAACGCCCCGCAGGGCGCCGGGCGCGGCCCTGCCGCCGGCGGGGGACTGTGTCGGCGAGGCACAGGCCCTGTCGCTGCCGGGGGGCAGCGTGTTGACCCTGGTGGGCCGCGGGCTCGGGCCCGACGGATCGCCCCTGCCCGAAGGCACGCGGCTGGCCCTCTACGCGAGCTTCGCCGAAGCGGGCCGCAGCGTGGTCAAGTCCAGCGACTGCCGCGTGGGCGCTGAGGGGCGCTTCGAGGGCCGCATCCAGATCGGCAGCGCCAGCGGGCGCGAGCAGGCGGCGCTCGAGTTCCAGGTGGCGCGGCCCGCGCCCAGCCCGCACTGGTCGGCCCGCTGCAGCCTTCCCGATGCCAGCACCGGGGGACGCTACGACGTGGGCACCCTGCGGCTCGCCGGGCTGCCGCTGCTCGTGTCCGGCCAGGTGGTCGACGGCCAGGGTCGGCGCCTGCCGGGCATCGCGGTGCGCGTGTGTTCGCCCCTCGCCGGCGATGCGGATGGCCGCGACCCAGCGCCGTTCCGCGGCGGCGCCGATCCGCTCCGCGCCCTGCACCTCGGCACGGGCCTGCCGCGCATCCAGGCCGCGACCACCGACGCCTCGGGGGCCTTCGTGCTGTTCGGAGAGGTCGCCTGCTCGGATCTCGTGCTCGTGGCCAGCGACGCCGAGCGCAACACCGCCCGTTTCTTCCGGCCGGGCGAGAGCGACGTCGAGCTCCGCTTCACGGACCTGTTCCGCGTCGCCGGGCTCGTGCAGGTCCGGGAGGGGGCGGCCGCTTGCCAGGTGTTGCGCGTAGCGCTCTTGCCCGCGGGCGCTGGATCGAGCGATCCGCTGGGCTTCGACGCCTTCGGGGAGCTGCACCTGCCGCCGGAGGGCGGGCTCGTCCGGGGCTCGGCGTTCGACTTCGGCAGCGTGCCAGGCCTTTCGAGGCTCGGCTCCTCCAGCGGCGGCTGGCCCGTGCCCGTGCCCAAGGCCCTGATCGACGCTTGGGCTTCAGAGCAGCCGGAGGACGAGCGCCTGTTCGCTCGCGACGCGGGCGGCGGGGTCCTCGAAATGCGGCTCGGGCCGGGGGGGCATTTCCGCCGCGTGTTGCAGCACCAGGGTCCCGCCCAGGAGCTGCGCTCCCTGTCGTTTTCCCTGGGCCTGCATCCGGCCGGCCGCTATCGCCTGGTGTGGGGCGGACTGCGCCGGGTCCAGCGCGGGCCGGGGATCGGGCTCGAGCCGGTCGAGCGCTCGTTCGAGTTCGAGCTCGGCGCCCCGCAGCCGGAGCGCCGTTTCCTGGCGGCGCTGGAGCTCGATTGAGGCCGCCGGCACGCCGCTTGCTCTAGGCGGGCGCCGGCGTCGCCCGGGTGCGGTCCAAGGCTCGCAACCGCGCCTGGGCTCGCCGGCACCTGTCCCCCGCCGGTTTTTGGGGCATTCGGGCACTGGGCCCGGTTGGCGGGTCGGCCGCTGGAGCGGCATTCGGGCGCTGCGGGTCGAGTCGAAGTCCATGGCCCCTGCCGCCGCTTGGGGGCGGCATGCCCGCTCCCGACCGGGAAGTCGTAGCCCGGGCGCAGCTTCGGCGCAGCCCGGCGCGGCCGATGCCGCCCGATGCGTCCTTTGGCGCAACTGTCCGACCCAGAGGACAGCCCTGTGCTCCAGGGGCCACACAGGGACCCGGGCGCCGCTTCGGCGCGCCGCGGCCTACAGGTCCGCTTCGCGATACCAGGCGTGCCAGCCGTCGCCCAGCTCCAAGGCGCGGTCGGCGGTCCAGGTCCCGACCGGCACCTCGGCCGCCTTGGGCGGGGGCTTGGCGCCGAAATAGAGCCCGCGTTTGGCTCCTGGCGTGTCGGTGCCCAGGAGATCGCAGCGCAGGGTGCCGTCGGAACTGTGCCGCAGCCGTCCGAGCGGCCAGAGCCCGACCCAGCGCGCGGGCAGCTCCACCTGGGTGGCCGCGGCCGCCAGGGACTCCTCCGCCAGGCGCGCCAGGTCCGCGCGTGCCAGGCGCAGGCCCAAGCCTCGCGGCCAGCCCTCGTAGGCGGCCAGCAAACCGGCGCCGACCAGCAGCCAGTGCAGGGACCACCAAGCCAGCGCCCGGCGAGCGAGGGGATGGTCCAGGCGCCGCGCGCGGTGCCAGGCCATGGCGGAACCCGCCGCGAAGATCGGGCCCGCGAAGAGCAGCAGGATGGCTGCCAGCACCCACAGCATGTAGAAGTGCCCGAGGGGCGGCAGGGCCGAGCCCGCCAGCAGGGCGGCGATGCCCAGCGCTGCCAGGCTGAGCCAGCGGGCCCAGAAGCGCGAGCGCCGCAGGGTTTCGAGCTCCTCGGGGGCGGGCGCCGCCCGGCTCGTCGATTCGGGATTGCGGATCGCGATCAAGGTCGTCTCGAGCGGGCGGGAAGGCGGGAGGGCGGGAGGATGGCAGACCGTGCGAGCGCCCCGCGGCGCCGTGGGCTCGCCCGGGGCGCCGCGAGGAGTGCGGGGGCCTGGTCCCGCGGCCCTGTGCGCAGCGGGTCGGCGCCGGGGCGCCCGGGGATCGCTCGAGCCGACTCGCAGCCCGAGCGGGGTCGTAGAGCCAGCTCCTGGCCCATGCTGCGGGCCTTCGCAAGCGCCGCAGGGGCCACCCGGCAGCGCCCACGTCGGCCGCACCGAAGGTCGGGGATCGGGCGGAGCGGGCGGGGCGGCCCGGAGCGTCCCGGGGCGCGGGGGTCAACCCGCGCCGGCCGGAGTTCGAGGGCGGCTCCTCGATGCCAGGCGCGGGTGGCGGCTCGGGCCGGCCCGATGCTTGCGACCGCCTGCGAGCCGGTCGCGCTGGCCGGGGCCGCTGCGCTCAGGCCCGCCTCGGGCAGAGCCGGCGGGCCGCATCAGACGTGGTGGACCGGGCCTTCGCCGCGGGCCGCGGCGTGCAGGGTGCGCTTCACGTAAACCGGGACCATGCGGCGGCGGTAGGCCGCATCGCCCGGGATGTTCGCCAGGGGATGGCACTGCTTGTGGGCCGCCTGGGCGGCGGCCTCCACGGCGCTGTCGAAGC
>JBIKLM010000377.1:0-4443 GCA_044359835.1 Planctomycetota bacterium | reverse complement strand
TTTTTCTCAGCCTGTCAGGAGCCCGAGGCTCCCGCGGACCGCCGGGCTGCTCGGACCCGGCGAGCTAACCGCCGCCAGCGGGGTACGGCATGCCCCGAGGAGTCGGTCGCCAAGGCGCGGGACCGCGCCGCTCGCGCGGCAGCGATCCGGCCCCGGCGACCCGGGCACCCCGACCCCGCGGCGGCGGCGTCGAGGGCCGTGCATGCGATCCTGACCCGATGGCATTTTTGGATCCGCAGGGCACCGGGGCCCGCCGCCGCTGGGCCCTCGCGGCGCTGCTGCTGGTCACGCTGATCTGGGGGCTCAGCTTCCCCTGGACCAAGACCGCTCTGACGGCCGTGCGCCTCGAGGCACAGGCCCAGGGACTGCCGGGCCCCTGGGCGGAGCGCGCCGGCCTGCTGCTGTTCACAGGCCTGCGCTTCGGGATCGCGCTGCTGCTGCTCGGGCTGCTGAACCGCCTGCGGGGTGCAACCCGGCGCTCGCGCGCGGCAGGCGAGCCGGCCTGGCGCTGTGGCGCCGTCCTGGGCGGGTTGCTGGCGCTCGGGATGCTGCTCAACTCGGAGGGCCTGCGGGACCTCGAGCCCGCGGTCTCGGCCTTTCTGACCAGCCTGTATGTGCTGTTCACGCTGCTGTTCTCCGCGCTCGCCCACCGCCGCTGGCCGCGTCCGAGCCTGCAGCTCGGCGTGCTGCTCGCCACCCTCGGGGCGGCCTTCATCGACGGCCCCCCGGAGACCCATTTCGGCCTGCCCGCGGCGCTGACCGTCGCCAGCGCCGCGCTGTTCGCGGGCCAGATCCTGGCCATCGATCGCCTGGGTTCGCGGGTCGAGGCCCTGGTGTTGACCGAGACCCTCTTCGCCAGCGCCGCCGCGATCTGCGCCGCCGGCCTGGCCGGCCTGTGGCTGGCCGGCTGCCTGCCGCCCGCGACCTTCTTGGCCGCGCTGGTCGAGCGGCCCGACTTCTGGCGGCCCCTGGCGCTGATGGTCGCCTTGGCGACCTTGTTCGCCTTGAGCGCCATGCAGCTGTTCCAGCGCTGGCTCGATCCGGTGCGCGCCGCCGTGCTGTACGCCCTCGAGCCGGTCTGGGCCGCGCTCTACCAGGCGCTGCAGGATCCCGCGGGCATCGACCGCTGGCTGCTGCTGGGCGGCGCCGCGGTGTTGTGCGGTAATCTGGTCGCGGAGTGGCTGCCGCGGCTGGGCAGTCGACGCTGAAGCTGTGCTCGACCCTTTCGAACGCTTGATCGAAGAACGCATCCGCGAGGCGGAGGCGCGGGGGGAGTTCAAGGACCTGGCCGGACAGGGCCTGCCTCTGCCGGACCGGGACCCCGCCGAGGGCGTGCCGGCGGACCTGCGCGCCGCCTACACCCTGCTGGCGAATGCCGGTTGTTTGCCCGAGGAACTTCAGCTGCGCAAGGAGTCCCTGCGCCTCGAGGACCTGCTCAGCAGCCTCGACCCCGAGGCCCCCGAAGCCCGTGCGCTGAGCCAGCGGAAGAGCCTCCTGGAGCTGCGCTACGAGCTGCTGCTCGAGCGCCAGGGTCGGCGGGCGGCGCCCACGGGGTATGCAGGCCGCCTGGCGGGACGGCTCGGGCGCCGGCTGGCCTGAAAACGGGACGGCCGCGCAAACCGCCGGCCCCCATTCCGAAGCCAGGGGAAGGAAGCGCAGGCCCCGCTCGTAGGAACGCCCAGCGCCCTCCGGCCCAGGAAATCCAGAGATCCACCCAATCCCCGCGCCTTCCAGGGCGTAAGGGGCCCGTCGCCCGCCGGTCGGACCCCTCCCACCTCAGGCTCGCCGCCATGTCCCAAATCCTCGCCCTGACCCTCTACCTGATCCGCTGGGCCCTGGAACAGCTGCAGTGATGTGGTGCGATCGCCCGCGGGCAGGCTGCGGGCAAGTGCGGAAATAGAAGCGGTCGGAGAATCGGCCCCGCGGGCCGTGCCTGCGCAGCAAGAACGACCTCTCGATCAACCTCCTGGCCGCCTGCCCCGGCCGCGGCGATCGGGTGCTTCGACGCGCGAAGGGCATTTTCCGCTTTCCCGAGGGGCAAGAATCGAATCGGACCGGACCCGCGTCGATTCTTGCTCGAGTCCCTCGACGATCCCAGCCTCTGTGGCCGCCGGATGGCGGCCCAAAGGCATGCTGACAGCCTGGTTTTGCGGCTCGGGCGCAGCCCGAGTCGATTGTTCTTCAGGCTGTCAGTTCTTCCAGCGGTGCCGCATGACCTTGCTGCACCATTCCCGGGTGCGCTCGCGGCCCGGGCCGATCTTGAAGTGCTGGTGCATGAACGCCGCGGGGGTGCCGGCGTGCGCGCGCTCCGGGGGCACCATGCCGTACCAGACGAAGGGCGCGCAGAAGATGTCCGCGGCGCTCAAGCGATCTCCGTAGAGGAACTGCTTGCCGCCCGCCAGGTGGTCTTCGATCTTCTGGGTCGCGGCCTGCAGCCCGGCGGAGGCTTGCTCGCATTCCGCCAGGTTCTTCTGCGGCGCGAAGAACTGCCCCAGGGCCCGGCCCACATGGGGCGCCAGGTCGGATTCGCTGAAGCGCTCCCAGTCCTCGATCTGGCGCATGCCCGCGTAGTCCGCGGTGTAGAGCTGGGGGCCTTTGAAGTTGGCGTCCAAGTAGCGCAGGATCGCGCCGCTGCCGAAGAGCTTGACGTTGCCGTGTTGGATCACCGGCGTGCGCGGCTGCCCGGTCAAAGCCAGGATGGCGGCGCGATCCTGGCCATCGACTTCGATCACCTGGTGGGGGATGCCCTTCACATCGGCCGCGATGCGGACCTTCATGTTGTGGGGCGAGGCGGCCAGGTCGTAGATCTTGACGGGTTCGGACATGGGGAGGGGCTCGGGGTCTGGGAGGGGTGCGGGCGCTCCGCCCGGCGGAGAGCGGCGCGGCCGCTGGCCGCGCGCCGCCGTAGCCCGGCCGATCGGCCTGGGGCGGGCGGGGCGCCTGTGGGGCGGGAGGGTTGTTCGCCGGCGCTCGGCTGCCCGCGGGCTTTGGCGCACACCGGGGTGGGTGTGGCGGATCCCGCGTCGCAGGGGCGCCGAGGCGTTCGGCAGGCGATGGGAACGGGCGGACGCTGAGGTCGCAGGACGCGCGCGCCTGCCGACGGAGGACCATAAGCCACACGGGAGCCTTCGCGAGGGGTCCCGAGGCCCCTTCCGCCGCCAGCCTTGGGCGCCCGGCTTCGCGACCTCGCTCGCGCGCCCGCCGCACGCCCCGCCGCACGCCCCGCCGCACGCCCCGCCGCACGCCCAGCCGCGCGCCCAGCCGCCTGCGGCTCCGCCGGCCGAGGGCCCGATCCGCAGCTCACACGAACCGCTCGGCGTCGAGCGCTCGACCGGATCCGCCGCCCTGCCCGCGCGCGGCTCCCGGGCCGGCTTCTCGCGGGTTCTGGGGGCAGCTTCGGCGGGCTGCGGCCGGAGCGGGCGGTCCCACGGGGCCGCCCGCGGGGCGCCTGGGGCCCCGGGGAGCGACTGCTAGACTCCGCCGCCGCCGACCCGCCTCGCCCGATGAGTTTCGAATTCCCTGCCATCGACCCGGTCCTCCTCGACCTGCCCGGACCGCTCGACGTGCGCTGGTACGGACTCATGTACGTGGCGGGCTTCTTCGTGGCCCACTGGATCCTGCGCCGCCTGTGCCGCCGCGGGTTCCTGCCCCTGGCCGAACAGCAGGTTGGCGATCTGCTGGTGACCCTCTTGTTCGGGGTCATCCTGGGGGGCCGGCTCGGCTACGCGCTGTTCTACGACCAGGGCCTGGCGGATCCCCTGCGCCTGCTGCAGATCTGGCAGGGCGGCATGTCCTTCCACGGCGGCTTGCTGGGCGTGTTCGCGGCCTTCACGTGGTACGCGCGCAGGCACCGCCTGCCCTGGGCGCGGCTCGGCGACGCCTGCGCGCTCTCGGTCACGCCGGGCATCGCCTTCGTGCGCTTCGCCAACTTCATCAACGGCGAGCTCTACGGCCGCACCACCGAAGCGGGCCGCTTCCTGGCCATGCGCTTCCCGACCGACCCCGCGGCGACCCATGCCCTGGGGCTCGACCGGGTGCTCGACACGCGCACCAAGGAGCTGGCCATCCAGTACGCCTTCCGCCAGCGCAGCTGGGAATCGGTCGAGGATCGCCTGGTCCAGACCGACGGCTTCGGCCGGCCGATCGATTGGAACCTGCTGCGGCAGCAGCTCGATTGGTCCAAGGCCGGCGAATCGGTGCCCTACCGCTACGCCAGCCAGCTCATGGAGGGCCTGGCCGAAGGCCTGGCGCTCGGGCTGCTGCTGTTCCTGGTCTATCGCCTGACCCGCTCGCGCCTCCTGGCCCCGGGCACCTACGGCGGCTTGTTCCTGCTGGGCTACGCCCTGGCCCGCTTCGGCCTCGAGTACCTGCGCCAGCCCGACTCCCAATTCACCGACCCGAACGACCCCCTGGGCACGGTGCTGTGGGGCCTGACCATGGGCC
>JBIKLM010000376.1:0-4476 GCA_044359835.1 Planctomycetota bacterium | reverse complement strand
CTGCGCGTGGCCTTCGATCCGTTCTTGCCGGTCAAGCGCAAGCTCTACGGCATGCCGCTGACTTCGAACTGGATCCCGCTCGGCCTGGTCTCGTTCCTGTGGATCGCACTCTCGGCCAGCGACTTCAGCAGCGTGTTCCTGTGGATCACCGCGCTGTGCGGCACGGTGCTGATCGCGCGCAACACCAAGGCCGTTTGAAGGCGCGGCTGCGCTCGCGAGCGCGAGATCAGGCGTCGCGCGGAGGCGACAAGTCCATCAAGCGCCGTCGCGTGCGGTCGCACGTGGCGCCGCGGGACGCGCTTCGTTTCTGCGCGCCGCCGGATGCACACGGGCCGGCTCGAGCTCGGAATGGCCGGCGTCCACGCCCTCGCCGCCGACGTAGATGCGCTCGACGCGCTTGCCGATCGAGCACGAGATCTCGTACGCGATCGTTTCCGCCTTCAGAGCGACCTCTTCCAGCGTGATCCGCTGCTCGCCCTGTGCGCCGACGAGCGTCACGCGGTCGCCGACGCTCACACCAGGAATGCCGCCGACGTCGATGCAGGTGTAGTCCATCGACACGCGCCCGACGATCTTCGCGCGCGCCCCGCGGACCAGCACTTCGCCCTTGTTCGAAAGGCGCCAGGCCACGCCGTCGTTGTAGCCGCAGGGAATGGTTGCGATGCGCGTGGTCTGCGGCGCGGTCCACGTCCCGCCATAGCCGATGCGCGAGCCCTTGGGCACGTCCTTCAAGAACACCACCTGACTGTGCAGGCTCATCACGGGCTCGAGTTCGCTCGCACCTGGCAGGGCGCCGGGCAACACGGCGCGCCCGTGAAGATGCAGGCCGAGTTCGCGGCGTGGATCCAGCCGCGCAGCAGCTTGCGCTCGCGCGCCTGCGCGAGGATCTCGTCGAACAGCGCCAGTTGTTCGTGCGTGTGTTCGCTCAGCGCGCCGTCGGGGGCCGCCATGTGCGTCATCACGCCGGCGAGTTCGAGGTGCGAGGACTGCTCGATTTCGTCGAGCAATTCCAGCGCCTTGTGGGGCATCACGCCCAACCGTCCGAGCCCGGTGTCGATCTTGAGGTGGACGCGCGCGATCAAGCCCTGGCGGCTGGCGAGTTCCTGCAGCAAGCGCCGCCGGTCGCTGGAGTGCAGCGCGATCTCGACCTCGTTGCGCAGCGCGGCGGCGGCTTCGTCGTCGACGATCGTGCCCAGCACCAGGATGCGCCGATCGGGTCCGAGGGCCTCCAGCTCCCGGCTCGCCTGGGGCTCCCGCGCCCGCTGCGGATCCAGGGCGATCTGCAATTCCCGCGCCTCCGCCAGGGTGCCGACGCCGAAGGACCGGATGCCGAGCTTCCTGGCCGCTTCGGCCAGCGGCAACGCGCCGTGGCCGTAGGCGTCGGCCTTGAGCACCAGGATCGTTTCGACCCCGGGCCCGGCCCGGCCGGTGATGCGGCGCAGATTGTGGGCGAACGCGCCGAGGTCGATCTCGGCCCAAACGCGCGGGAGGCTCACAGGGCTTACGTTAGCGAGCGGCGCCCGCGGGCGTGAGCGCGCAACGCACCTCAGTCGGCCCAAACCCAGGAAAAACTGGGCCTAGCCGCAAAGGCTAAGCGTTTTCGGCGCTCTGGGCCGTTGACTTCTGCGGCGCTGCCTCTCCATCTTTGCGCTCGCGTCACCGATTCGAGGGCCGCCAACCGCGCAAACGAGCCAGTCGCCACCAACCGCAACCCCGCCGCGCTTCCGCGCGGTGTGGACCCATGCGAGCCGAGCGCTGGCCCCGGGCCTCCGCCCGCCAGCTCCGCCGAGAGCCTCGAACCCGATCCCGCCGGTCCGACCCGGCAAGATCGAATCAGGCCCTCCCGGACCCGCTGGGCCGCCCCCGCGGCGGCCGCGGAGTCCGTTCGACCCGCCCGGCGGTTCGAACGCTTCCGTGCGGCCGAAGCCATCCCACCCTCCCGAACCCTTCCCCCCGACGCGGATCGACCGGTCCCACCGGCCTGTCCGCCCCGGCCCGCTGATCCCCGCGGACCGAGTTCCCCCGAACCAAACCGACTCCATGGCCAAGAAGAAAGCCTCGAAGAAAGCTGCCTCCAAGAAGGGCGCCAAGAAGGTCGCCACCGGCGATCTCCTGATCTCCAAGAGCCGCGTCAAGCACCTGGCCTCGATGAACGTGGCCAGCGACTTCTACGCCGCCCTGGACGAGTCCGTCCGCGGCCTGATCGCCAAGGCCGAGCAGCGCGCCGAGCACAACGGCCGCAAGACCCTGCGCCCGCAAGACCTCTGATCGGAGTTTCCCCGGACAGGCCGAAATCCGAGCGACCCGGGCTTCGCCCGAGCTTCGGCTACGGCCTGTCTGCATGCCTCCTGGCCGCCACTCGGCGGACCCGGAGGCGGTAGGCCGGATCGAAGCGGGCAGCGCCCGGTTCGATCGCCGCATGGACTCGGGAGCCTGGGCTTGGCGCGCGGCGTCGGGCCCGGGCTCCGCGGCTGTTCGGGTCGTCCTGGCGGGGCTGGGCCGTCGGACATGGCCGCAGCGAGCGCGCGAGCAGCGCTGTGCACCGCCCCAGGCGCTCAAAGCATCGAGCGCACCCAGAATTCGGCCAGATAAAGCGGTTCCGCTCCGCTGAAGCCCTCGAAGCCGCTGCGCTCGAAACGGGCTTGGGCCAGGGTCAGCAGGGCCGCGGCGCTGGCCGGCGGGGCCGATTCGAAGGCCGGCAGTCGGGCCCCCGCGGGGCCCAGGGCCTGCGCGGCGCCCGCTTCTGCGAACCAGCGCACCCCGCTGGCGGGGCTTCGCGAGGCGGCCCAGGCCCCCAATTGCTGCACGGTGGCTTCCGCGGGCCGCGCCACCACCGGGTCGAGCGCCACCAGGTCGGTCCCGGTGTGCGCATAGCAGCCGAGGGTGAACAGGCCGCCGCGGGCATCGGCCAGCAGCAGGCCGAGCTGGCCGGGCTGAAGCTTGGCGAACAGGCGCGCCTCGATGCTCGGCAGGCCGAGCAGCTCGAGATCGAGGGCCCGAGCGAGCCCCTGGGCCTTGGCGCTGACCACGCGCAGACCGGTGAAACTGCCGGGGCCCAGCCCGACCACCAGGCGCTCGATCGCCGAAACGCCCAGGCGCCGCCGCGCCAGCTCCCCGGACAGCAGGGGCAAGAGGTCCGATCCGTGGGATCCGCTGCCCTGCGATTCCACGGGCGGGTCGCCCCCAGCGGCGATCGCCACGCTGGCCGGGCGGTGGCTGCCTTCGAGGGCGACCGCCACGCGGCCCGGCGCCAGCCAAGTCCGCGGGTGCGGCGCCGCGCTCATGCCCCGATGGCCGCGCGGATGCGCTCTGCGATGCGCTCGGCGCCGGCTTGGATCAAGCCTCGCTCGGGGCCTTCGACCATCACGCGGGCCAGGTTCTCGGTGCCCGAATAGCGCAGGAAGACGCGGCCCTCGCCGCCGAGCTGGGCCTCCAGCTCGGCGACCGCCTGGCCCACCCCGGGCAGCCCGGCGAGCTCGGGCTTGCTGCGGACGCGCACGTTGACCAGCACCTGCGGGAAGGCCTCGAAGACCGCCGCCAGGCGGGACAGGGAGCCCCCGCTGGCCCGCAGCGCCTCGAGCACGCGCAGGGCCGTGTACAGGCCGTCGCCGATGTAGTGGTGGCGCGCGCCGAACACGATGTGCCCGGACTGCTCGCCGCCGAGCCCGAGCCCCCCGGCGCGCAGGGCCTCGACCACGCGCCGATCGCCGACGCCGACCGTTTCCATCGAGAGCCCGGCCTCGGAGAGCGAGCGCTGGAGGCCCTGATTGCTCATCACCGTGGCCACGATGCGCTTGCCAGGGAGCTCGGCCCGCGCAGTGAGGTGCCGCGCCAAGAGCGCCAGCAGCGCGTCGCCGTCCACCAGCCGGCCGTGCTCCTCGACCAGCAGGCAGCGATCGCCGTCGCCGTCCAGCGCCAGGCCCAGGTCCGCGCCCGAGGAGCGGACGGCCGCCTGCAGGGCCTCGGGATGGGTCGAGCCGCAGCCCCGGTTGATGTTCTCCCCGTCGGGATCGTGGAACAGGGCCGTGGTGCGCGCGCCCAGGCGCTCGAACAGGCGCGGCCCGATCCGGCTCGAGCCGCCGTTGGCGCAATCGATCACCAGGCTCAGGCCCCCGAGGTCGAGGCCCGGCACCGCGGCGAGCAGGTGCTCGAGGTAGCGCTCGGCCACGCCCGGGTCGAGGCTCGGCGGCGCGGCCGGCGGCGCCAGCGGCAGCCCGGTCGCCAGCTCGGCCTCGATGGCCAGCTCCAGCTCGTCCGGCAGCTTCGAGCCGTCGCGGTCGAAGACCTTGATGCCGTTGTCGGCCGCCGGGTTGTGGGAGGCCGAGACCATGATGCCGAGATCGAAGTGGCCGGCGCGCGTCTCGAGAGCCAGGCCCGGGGTGGTGATCAGCCCGGCCGAAACCGCACCGAGCGCCTCGGCCGCCATGCCGCGGCACAGGGCCGCCTCGATCCAGGGCCCCGAGCGTCGGCCGTCGT
>JBIKLM010000036.1:0-15571 GCA_044359835.1 Planctomycetota bacterium | reverse complement strand
GTCTGACAGGCTCAGAAAGAATCGACTCGGGCTGCGCCCGAGCCATCGGACCAGCCTGCCGGTATGCCTTCGGGCCGCCATCCGATGGCCAGAGAGGCATCCCTTCCGGCTGCAGGGGCGGCTCGGACGTGGGCTTCCCAGGCTGCTTGGATCTTCAGGGAATCGGCCAGGCTTCTGCAGGGGTTGCCGAGCCCGGCGCCGCTTGTGGCCGCGCTCCCCCAGGGGGCCCAGCGGCCCGAAGCCGATCGCGCTGCCCCAGCGGCGTGCTTCGGCCCCCCTGGCACCGAAGCTCCGGAGCCTGGGCGGCCCAGACGGCACGTGGATGGCTGGCCAACGCGAATCAAGGCGCCTTGGACATCCACACGATTTCTTTAAGGCCCGAATCTTTCTCAGACAGTCGAAGACGGCCTGGAAGCCGCAGGGAGGCCCGGCTGCTGGGGGTCAACGGGACTGCAGGGCAGATCCTCCCTGAGATTGAGCACTTTTCCGGATCTGGCTTCGGAATGCGCACCGGGGGACCCGATGCAAGGCGCCGTGTTCGCCCCGGCAGACTGCCGTGCGGGGCCAGGCTGACCCAGGTTGCATACCCTCCCAATTCCTGCTGAGCGCGTTGGCGCTGGTGCCGTTCGATAGCGAAGAAGCTCCCGTCGGGGAGGGCCTGGCCGAAGCGCCGGCGATAGCCAGCGGCTCCCCCGACCCCCTGCCGCTGTTCATCGGCGGCACGCTCTTCTACCAGACCCTGTACGACAGTCCGCAGGACAGCGACTACATCAGCGGATACCTCGACATCGTGCTCGAACGCCCGCTCTGGGAGGGCGCCGTGGGGGTGCTCGAATTCGAAGCGATCGGCGGCAACGGCCCGGACGACGGCGTGCCCGCCTTCGGGGCCACCGTGCTGGGCTGGAACGGGGCGGTCGGATCGGCCCAGGACGCTGACGGCTACGACCGGGTCTACCTGGCCGAGGTGTTCGCCTCCATCAAGCTGGACTACGACCTGCTCGTGGACGTCGGCAAGATCGCCAGCACCAGCTATGTGGACCTGAACCGGGTGGCCAACGACGCCACCACCCAATTCACGCTAGGCGCCTTCGCCAACTCGAACGCGCTGCAGGTGCCTTTTCGGGGGGGCGGCGTGGCGCTCAGCTGGCTCGGCAGCGAGAGCCTGCAGGCCAGCGCTTTCGCCATGCGCGCGGACAACTCGGGGGCGGACGCGAGCTCGGATCTCTTCCTGGGCGGCGCAGCAACCTACACATACTTCCTGGGCAGCCTGCAGGGCCAGCTCAAGCCCTACGTCACCAGCCTGGGCTCCGAGGGCGATCAGCGCGTGCTCGGGCTTTCGTGGGACCAGGACCTGTCCGGCTCCGTGACCGCCTTCGGTCGTTATGCCGAGCAACAGCAGGACCTCGCCAATCCTCAGGATGTCGACACCGCCTGGTCGCTGGGCGGCGAATGGAGGCAACCTTTCCGCGACGTCGAAGGCGATACCCTGGGGGCTGCCTACGGACAGACCCAGTCCCACGACACGGCCCTGGAAGTGGAGCAGCAGAGCGAGCTCTACCTGCGCCAGGTCTACAACCAGAACTTCGAGTGGACGATGTTCCTGCAGGCCATGGCCAGCCCCGGAGGCGACCCGAATCTCGAGTGGGTCTACTCCGCGGGTGTGCGCCTGCAGTTCTATCTGTGAGGCGGCCGCCTGTGAGGCGGATCCGATCGCTCGCCTGGTCCGGGCGGCGCCCGCTGGGACCCTGGAGCGCTCGGCGCCCGTGACCTAGATTCGTGGGGTAAATTGGTTTGCCGCGCCGAAGCGCTCGGTACCGCCATGAAGCACCTCACCTTGGCCCTGCTGGCCACCTTGATCCTCAGCCAGACCGCCCTGGCCACCAGCCGCACCTACTACATCCGCAAGGACCGCCAGATCGAGTCCGCTGCGCGCCTGGTCTTGGCCGACCTCGGTTCAGCCGGGTTGAGCGTCGATTCGAACCGCGGCCGCCTGATCCTGCGCGGAGAACTGCCTTCCGGCACCGACTGGGAAAATCTTTCGCGGCGGTTGATCGAAGCCACGGGGGCGATCTCGGTGCATCCCGAGCGCGAATGAAGGCCTGACCGAAGGCCGGTCGAGCCTCTACCCGCGGCGCACCGCCGGCTGCGGCCTGCAGGGCCCATCCGACGATGGCCAGCGGCTGCGCCTGCGCCGAGCTGCCGTGCTGCTGGAAGGTGGGCAGCAGGTCCCAGGAGCACAAGCAGACAGCCAAGAACTGTGAACGGCTCGGGCCACGCCCGAGCCGTTTGCTTTTCGGCGTGTCGCCTGCTCGTTCGCCTGCTGGGCACGGGCCGCGCCTCCAGGATCGCTGCAGCGCGGGGATGCTGGACGGGCTCTGGAGCATGGAGATTCCAGCTCGACCACCGGGATTCCCCAGGGAATCGCCGCCGAAGGGCGAAACGTTCCACGAGAGGGCCAAGTCTTCCCAGGGTGTCTCCCGACAAGCGGAGCGCGGGCCGTCGCTGCCAGCCGGCCCCTCCCCAGCGCCCCCCGACCAGGAAAAAATTTCGGTCCGATGCTCGCTATCCAGAATCTCACGATCGCCAAGAAGATCGGTCTCCTCCAAGCGATCCTGATCGCCGGTTTGGTGCTGGTGGGCGGGATCGGGCAGTGGGTGCGCTCGAGCTTGACCAGCGGTGTCGAAGACCTGGCCCTGGTGCAGCTGCCCGCCGTGCGCAACATGACCCTGGCGGACATGATGCACGATGGCATGCTGGCCTGCGTCTACCGGGGCTTGTATGCGGCGCGGACCGACGATGGCCCCGCCGCCCGCGCCGCCTTGACCGAGACCCGCGAATTCGCCCAGAACTTCCGCGGCTACGTGGCCGCGATCGGCGAGCTCGAAATCACACCCGAGGTTCGCGCTGCCCTGGACAACACCCGTCCGCGGGTCGAGCGTTACGCCGACGGTTGCGTGTCTCTGGTGGCCGCCTGCGCCGAACTCGACGAAGCGGCCGCGCTGGCGGAACTGGACGAGGTGCAGGGCCTGTTCGACGAGATCGAAGAGGCCAACGAAGCGCTCGGGCTGCTGATCGAGACGGGAGCTGCGACCGCCGCCAGGGATGGCCGGCAGCGAGCCCATGCGGCCTCGGCGACCCTCTGGGCCGGCTTGCTGGCGACCGCAGCGGTCGCGGTGTTGTTCGGGCGCTGGATCTCGCGCCTGATCGTCGGGCCCCTGCAGGCGGCCGTCGGAGTCATGGAGTCCGGGCGGCGGGAGGGCCTGACGGATCTGAAGGCGCGCGGCGACGAGATCGGTGAGATCGCTTGCGGTGTCGACGTCACCCTGCAGCGCATGGAAGCCGGTGCGGCCTCCCTGGCGGAACAGAACGAGACGGTGCGGCGCCAAGCCCAGGAGATGGAACGCCAGCACGCGGCGATCACCCGCCAGAACAGCGAGATCGCCGCGCAGAGCGCGCAGCTCGAGCAGAAGAACCGCTCGATGCAGGAGAAGCAGGCCGAGCTGGAGAAAAACCAGCGCGCCCTGGAGGCCAGCAGCGCGGCGATGCAGCTGGCGACCCAGCGGGCCGAAGAGGCCGCCGCCGAGAACGCCCGCGTGGCGGCCTTGGTGGAGAACTCCCCCACGGCCCTGCTGTTCGCCGACCAAGATCTGGTGGTCCGCTACGCCAATCCGGCGGCGCAGAGCGCCGCGCGGCGCTTGGCCGCCGGCGGGGTCCGCCTCGGGACCTTGGTCGGACGTTCGCTGGACGAGCTCTATCGCCACCCCGATGGCAACCCGCGCTTCTTTGGGCAGGCGGCCAACCTGCCCGTCACCACCCGCGAACGGCTGGGCCAGGAGGACCTCGATCTGACCTTCAGCCAGGTGCTCGATCCCCGTGGACATCGGCTGGGGATCATGGCCTCGTTCGAGCTGATCACCGAACGCCTGGCCAACGAACGCTTGGCCAAGGAGGCGCAGCAGCGCGAGCTCGAGCAGGCGGCGGAGCTGCAGGACAAAGTCGACCGGATGCTGGCCGTTGTCGATGGCGCCGCCCAGGGCGATCTCACGCGGCAGGTCGAAGTGGTCGGGGAGGACACCATCGGGCGCATGGGCACCGGCCTTTCGAAACTGCTGAACGACCTGCGCGGCCGCCTGGTGACCATCCGCGAGAACGCCTCGGTTCTGTCCCAGTCCGCCGAGGAGCTTTCGACCACCAGCCGTCGCATGAACGGCGAAGCCGCCAAGAGCTCCAGCCAGGCGGCCGGTGCCGCCGCGGTCACCGAACAGATCGCCCGCAACGTCCAGGTGGTCGCCGACAGCACGCGCGGGATCACGATCTCCATCGACGAGATCTCGAAGAACGCCACGGACGCGATGCGCATCGCCAACGAGGCCGTGAGCCACGCCGAGCGCACCAATCAAGCCGTCGGGCGTCTGGGCATCTCCTCGGAGGAGATCGGCCAGATCGTCAAAACGATCACCTCGATCGCCCAGCAGACCAACCTGCTGGCGCTCAACGCCACCATCGAGGCCGCCCGGGCCGGAGACGCCGGCAAGGGCTTCGCGGTGGTGGCCAGCGAGGTCAAGGAGCTGGCCCGCGCCACCGCCAAGGCCACCGAGGACATCCGCTCGAAGATCGAGGCGATCCAGGGCGATACCCGCGACGCCGTGGAAGCGATCGCCGGCATCGGGGCGATCATCAAGCGCATCGAGGAGCTGCAGACCTCGATCGCTTCGGCGGTCGAAGAGCAGACCAGCGTGACGCGCGAGATCGCCCGCAACATCGACGAGGTGGCCCAGGGCAGCACCCAGATCCAGGCCACGGTGGCCTCGGTCGCGGAGGCCGCCGGATCGGCCAAGACCGGCAGCGCTGCCACGCTGGAGTCCGCCGGCGGGGTCGCCCGGCTGGCGGACGAGCTGCTGGAGCTGGTCGGCAAATTCCGCTGCTGATCCGGGGCGCGGGCCGAGCCTCGCCCCGACGCAGCGGGGCCGGTCCGCGGGCGGCCCAGCGGCGGCCCGCAGGCCGGCCCACCGGGCCCGACGGCGCCCGGAGGGCCACGCCCCCCCCCGCCTTGGACCGCCTGGGCCGAGCCGCCGGCCCGCTCAACCCGTCCGCGGGCCCGGGCCGCCTGCATCCGACCAGCGGCGCCCGGCGAAACCAGGGGCATGTCCAGATCCTCGTCCGCGCTCCTCAGCTCCCCCCATTCCGCCAACGTCCGCCGCGGCGGCCTCCTGACCCTGGTGCTCGGTCTGCTGGGCTGCAGCTCCAACCCGCCCCTGCCGACGGTGGCCGCGGTCGACCTGCAGCGCTTCATGGGCCCCTGGTTCGTGCTGGCCCACATCCCGGCCAGTTCAGAGAAGAACGCCTACAACGGGGTCGAGTCCTACGCCCTACGCGAGGACGGCAAGGTCGCCACCACGTACGTGTTCCGCAAGGGCGGCTTCGACGGCAAGCTCGAGACCATGACCCCCGTGGCCCGGGTGGTCGACAAGGACACCCAGGCCACCTGGGGCATGCAATTCATCTGGCCCATCGAGGCCGAGTACCTGATCACCTACCTGGACGCGGACTATTCCGCCACGATCATCGCCCGCACCAAGCGCGACTACGCGTGGATCATGGCGCGCACACCGGAGCTGCCGGAGGAGCGCCTGAAGGCTCTGGAGGCCGAGCTGGCGCGCCAAGGCTACGACCTCACCAAGCTGCGCCGCATGCCCCAACGCTGGCCCGATGCGGAGCACCCCAACTCGCCGGCCTCCGGCCGTTGAAGCGCTGAGCAGCGCTCGGCTCGGGCCCAGCCCGAGCCGCAACCGGAAGCTGTGGCTGCCACGGCTTCTGTTCGGCGGCGCCGGCCCGCGCAGCCGCCGCTAGAAGTGGAACAGGAAGCCCACGGCCCACTGGCCGTAGTCGAGGTCGGTGTCCTGACCGCCCAGTCCGCCGAAGCTCAGGTCGAACTCGGTGCCTGTGACCCAGCGATATTCGGCGCCTATCGAGAAGAACTCGGTCACCTCGGCGAGCAGGCCTCCTCGCAGGTACAGGCCCGTCGAGCTTTCGTCGGTCACGAACTGCCCCTGCGCCAACTCCGCAGTCATCAGGGTGCCTCCGCCGCTGACGAAGGGACGCACGCGATAGCCGGGTAGCACATACAGGCGCCCGCCCAAGAACAGCTCGGCCTGGGTCAGCTCGATGCCGCTGTTGGTCCGGCCGCCGAATTGGGTGCCGAATTCGACAGCGAATGGGACATCTCCGGGCTTGATCGCCAGGTCGACGCCGAAGCTCCAGGGGTCGTCGAGGGGCGTGAAATCTTCGCTCTCCAGGGAGCGCTGACCGAACATCACGCCCAGCACGAAGCGGTCCTCGTTCTCCTGGAGTCGTTGTTCCTCCACGATCACCGGCGGCTGGCCGCCCGGGCCGCCCAGGGCTTGGCTGGGCAAGCTCAGCCCCTGGGCGACTGGCTGCTCCTGGGGCGCAGGCATGGCAACCTCGGGCGCAGCCTCCGCAGGCACGGCGGCGGCGGGCTCAGCGGCGGCTTCGACCCCGCTGGAAGCGGGCAGGCTGGCGGAGGCGCGCAGCTCGCGCCCAACCGGAGCCGCGCAGGCGACCAGGGTCGAAAGGGTCAGGGAAAGCGCTCCAATCGGCAGGCGTTGCATCGGCGTGGGCTCGGTGTCGGAAGTCCGCTTCCAGGGTACGGGCTCGGGCCGAGGCGGGTTCCGGGCCGGCCGGATCGCCGCCGGGGCACGCCCGGTCAAGGGCCCAGCGAGGGGCAGAGCCCCCGCCTGGACCAAGCCCGCGGCTCGCCCGGAGCCCGCGCCGAGTCCCCGTCGGACCCGCGGACCGGGGCGCCGGGCGGGCGCGGGCCTCCGCCGAGCGGCGGGGCCGGGGGAGCGGGCCTCCGGCGGCGGCCCGCCGGCACCGGCCCGTCCCGGGCCGCGAACATCGCCCGCGCTAGGGCGAATCCTGGAGCAGCGGCGCGAGCGCGGCGGCCAGGGCCTCGGCGATCAGGCGATTGCCCGTCTCGTTGACGTGGCAGAAGTCGAAGAACAGCGGCTCGCCGCGCTGCTCGAACAGGCGCGACAGATCGGGGGCGTCCGGCTGGTCCGCGAGGCGCGCATCGGCCCGCTGCGCCGCCGCGACCGCACGGAAGAACTCCGCTTGCCCGGGATAGGCTGCCGCGAAGCCCGCTTCGTCGCCGCTCAGCGACTTCTCGTACAGGTTCGGCTGAAAGGCGCTCATCAGCACGGCGCCCTGGGAAGCCACCAGCGCGCGCGTCCAGGCGAGCTGGCGCGCACGCAGCTCGACCAGACCGCGCACCAGCTCGGCCGGGTCGCTGGCCGGGGACCTGCCGAGTTCCAGAGCCGCGGCGGGCGCCAGGCGGGCCTCCAAGGGGGACAGCAACCCGGCGCGCCGCAGCCAACCCGCCGTGGCGCTCTCGGCGAGGGCCAGACGCCAGCGCGCCGGAGCGTCCCGGGGCCGCCATTCCCCGGACGCTTCGTCGAACCAACGGCGGCCCAGGGCGCCGAGGCGGCTGTTGAACTCGAGCGCACGGAAGCCCTCCTGCAGCGGCAGGCCTGTGCGCGCCTGCTGGAAGGCTGAAAGCAGATCGTTGACGCCCTCGTAGAACAGCACCGCCCGCGGCGCGGGTTCGCTCTCGAGCTGGCGCAGGAACTGGAGCCGGGATTGCAGGGAAACGTAGCCCGACTCGCCGAAATTGCGCAGGCGATAGCCGGGCAGCAGGGCGGCCAGGTGGCTCGGGATCGTGCCCTGGTCGCGGGCTCCGGCGCCCCACAGGGTCGAGCCGCCGAAACACCAGATTTCGGGGGTCCCGGGGGCCGGCTCGCTGGGGTGCAGCGTGCGCCGCTCGCCGCTGGCGGCGATCTGGATGTGCTCGCCCACGAAGGCCCGGCGGCGCCAATAGCTGTAGGGCTCCCAGCGGGTCGGTTGGCTGGCGGCCAGTTCGCGCAAACAGGCCGCCGCCCAGGGCGCTGAGGCGAAGGCCTGAGCCGAGGCCCGCGGGTCGGAGCCGAGCGGCGGCGCGAAGCTTCGCTCCGTCAGCCCGGCCAGGACCTCGATCAGCAACAGCGCCAGGGGCAGGCCCAGCGCGAGGCCCAGCGCCCGTCTGCGGGTCTTCATGGGGCCCAGTATGCCCCGGGTCCGCGCGGGTCGCGCCCCCGATGCAGGCCGGCTGTGGCCCCGGGCCGCGATCAGCCCGTCAAGGCCCGGTAGGTGCCGAGGTGCGCTTCCAGGGTCGCTTCGATCGGCTCGCCGTAGCCGCCCCCCAGGGTCCACACCTGGGGCAGCCCCGCCGCGCGCGCCGCGTTGACCAGGAAGCGGTCGCGCTCGGCCAGTCCGGCGTGGCTCAGGGCCAAACGGCCCAGGCGATCCTGGGCCAGGGCGTCGACGCCCCCTTGGATCAGCAGCAGTTCGGGCCGCGAGCGCTCCAGGCTGGTCTTCCAGGCGCGCTCCAGGGCTTCCAGGTAGGCGCCATCGCCGGTGCCATCGGGCAGGGGCACGTCCAGGTCGCTGCGCTGCTTGCGGGCGGGGAAATTGCGTTCGCCGTGCAGCGAGCAGGTGAACACGCGCGCGTCCTCTGCGAACAGGGCCGCCGTCCCGTCGCCTTGGTGCACGTCGACGTCGAAGATCAGCACGCGCCGCACGCGGCCGCTGTCGAGGGCTGCGAGCGCGGCCACGGCCAGATCGTTGAACACGCAGTATCCGGAGCCGAAATCGCGATAGGCGTGGTGGGTGCCGCCGGCCAGGTTCGAAGCCTGGCCGTGTTCGAGGGCTGCGAAGGTTGCGGCCACGGTGCCGCCCACGCTGGCCAGGGAGCGGCGCAGGAGCTCTGGGCTCCAAGGGAAGCCGAGCCGGCGCTGGGCCTCTCCTGTCAGGGTGCCTGCCAGGACCGCGCGCACATACTCCGGATCGTGGACGGCTGCGAGCCGCGCCGGCTCGACCTCCCCGGCGCTCTCGAGCTGTTCTGCCCGCAGCAGCCCGGCCTCGAGCAGCAGCTCGCGCAGGCGCCGGTACTTGCCCATGGGGAAGCGATGCCCGGGGGGCAGGGGCACCTCGCGATCGTCGCAGAAGAAGGCCCGATGCATCGTCGGATGTGCGGCGGAGCGCGCGCGCTACTCGGCCGGTTCGAGCCGTACGTTGAGGGCGGTGAAGGCCTGCTCGAGCACCACGCGTTCGCGGTGCGGGGCCATGCCGTTGGCCTCGACGACCAATTCCCAGGCGGCTTGGCAGGCGCGGATGTTCGGATTGCCGCGCTGGGCTTGGATCGGCGGGCGATCGCTGCCAACGCCGCCGGCGTCGCGTTCGAGCGGCTCGAGGCGCGCGCGCAGGCTGCGGCGCGGGAAGTTGCCCTCGACGTTCAGAGCCAGGGTGGCCAGCGGGAACAGGCGCAGAGTGCCGAGGTCCAGATTGCCGCCGGGCGGGAGCTCGACCGGCGGCAGCACCAGGCGCTCGGTGCCGACCGCGCTGGCCGCGAGGCGCAGTTCGCCGGGCCGCAAGCCCGTCACGAAAAATCGTCCGCCGCGCAGTTCGATCGCCGCGCCGCCCAGGCCTTCGAGGCGCAGCCCTTCGACCGGGGACGAGCTCCAGCCGAGCAGGCATTCCCCGAACAGGCGCCCGCGGGGCGGCTCGGGCTGGCGCTCGAGCACCAGCCGCAGGGGCTCGCCGATCGGCAGCTCGAGGGCGCGCTCCAGCGTGCGGTATCCGGGCGCCGAAACGGCCAGCGTCCAGGTTCCATCGGGCAGGGACTCGAAACGGAAGCGCCCGAAGCTGCCGCAGCGATCGCGGCGTCGATCGCGCTCGCGGCGCAGCTCGACCCATGCCTCGGCCACGGCAGCCCCCTCCCGGTCGACCACCACGCCCACCAGGGCCCTCTCGGGCTGCAGCGTGATGGTCACGTCGGCGGGCTCGCGGCCCTCCGGCAGGTCGGTGGAAGCGGTCAGGTAGCCCTCCAACTCGACCGACAGCCGCGCCTGGCGCTCGCGCACGCAATCGAAAGCGAAACCGCCGTCTGCGTTGGTGAAAACCGGCTCGGCCTGGCGTGGATGCCCGTTCTGATTGAAGCGCGGGGTGACCTCGGCGCCCACGGCGGGGCTGCCGTCGGGAAGCAGCACGCGGCCGCTGATCGGCCGGCCGGTCCACAGGGAGATTTCGACGCCGGATCGCTCGAGCCGCGGTCCGATCGCAGGCAAATGGAGCGTTCCCGGGAAGCGCTGCGCGTCGGCGGCCGCTTCCGGCGGAAAGGCCGCCAGCCAGAGCGCTTGTTTGGCCGGCACCTGCTGGAATCGGAAGCGGCCGTCGGCGTCGGCGCTGACGCTCAGCCAGCGGCCGTCCTCCAGGGGCGCGGGGGCCCGGCCCAGGCTTTCGGGGGTCAGCAGCCGGCCCTGGTCCTCGGGAGCCAGCGCGACCCGCGCGAAGGGCAGCGGACGGCCGTCCGTATCGAGCACGCGGCCCGAGACCTGCGCGGCCGCCGGCAGCTCGATGCTCTCGTGTCGCACGGAGGGGCCCAGCGCCACGATGCGCTCGATGCGCTCGGCCAGCGGGCTCTGCAGGCTCAGGCGCACCTGGCCCTCGGGCAGGCCCAGCAGGCGCGCGCGGCCCTGCCCATCGGTCAGCGCGCGGCGGGTCAGCTCCTTGGATAGATCCAGCGCGGCGCTCTGCGGGATCGCCGAGACCAGGCACTCGGCGACCGGCCCGGAGCCGGCGCGGCGCACCTCGACCTCGAGCACGGAACCGGGATCGAGTTCGAGCAGCACGCTCGCGCGCTGGCCGCTGATGAGCAACACGCCGGCCTGCAAGGCCAGGGGCGTGGACCCGCGCTCGCCGTCGTCGGCCGAAGCCCCGACGGCGTACTCCCCGGTTTCGAGGGCCGCGAATTCGAAGCGCCCCTGCTCGTCGCTGCGCACGCTGGCCACTGGATCGCCGAGCTTGGACTCGCCCTGGGTCCGCCAGGCCTGCACCAGCAGCCCGCTCGAATCGCCGGCGCCCTTCCAGCGCACCTCGCCGTCGAGGCTGGCCCGCGGGCGCAGGGCGAACGGCCGCTCGCGGCGCCCGTCGAAATCGGCCAGACGCAGGCTGTCGAAGGAACCGTGGGTCAGGCTGAGGTCCGCGAGCTGGCCGGCGGGCCATTCGAGTTCGATGCGGCCTTGGCCGTCGCTGCGGGCCTCGGCGCGCCGCTCGCCGGCCTCCAGCACGGCCAGGGCGCCCGACACGGGCAAGCCGGCCTCCTCGCTGACCACTCCGAAGCTCCAGCGCTCGAGCAGCTCGCTGGGGACCGTCGCCAGGGCGCTGCGCCCCGTTTCCGCGGGCGCCGCGGAGGAACCCGAGGCCTCCCCGGCCGGCACCGGCTGCGCGCCCGAGCTGAGACCCGCCCGCGGACCCGCCGCCGCCTCGGAGGCCCTCAGCCCCGCCTCTGCGGCCGCCCGCGTCGCTCCGCCCGGCGCGCGGCTCGTCGACAGCCACAGCAGCCCGGCGAGCAACGCCAAAGTCGCCACGGACAGGCCCAGATCGCGCGCTTTCACAGCTCCATCATACGCACTCCCGCCGGGGCCATCCGGGACCTCCGAGGCCCCTCGGAGCCCGCGCCCCAGGCGGGATCAGGGCTGGAGCCAAAGCTCCAGGCCGGGCGGCAGCACGGGCCGCGGCTGCGGCTCGTGGAGCGGCAGCAGCAGCGGCGTGGGCAGGGAGCGCAGGCTCAGTTCGTAGGGGCTGCGGGTCACGAACAGGGAGCCGAAGCGGCCGAGGACCTCGAGCTGGCCGGGCTGCGCATCGCCCCAGGGATAACGCTGGAACGGGCGGATCAGGTCCTCGAATGGCCCATCCGATTGCTCCCATTCCTCCGATTCGTCTGCGCTCGGATCCTCTTCAGGAATGTCCGAGAGCGAGCCCTCGGCGAACGGATCCCCGCCCTGCGGAGCGCTCCCCGGGCCCGGCTTCCAAGCCCGCGCCTGCTCGACGCTGAGCGGTGTGAGCTCGAGCCCTTCGAGCCAAGCCGCCTCGGGCGGGAAGAACCACAGCCGCATCAGCGGGTCGAGCATCAACACGTCGTTGCGCAGCTCGCCGGCGAAGCCCACCCGCTCCCGGGACAGGGCCGCAGGCAGGTGCCAGGGCGCGGAGAGACGCAGCGGCAAGGGCGCCGGGTCGATGCCGGTCAGCACCTGCTCGGCGCCCTCGTCCGAGAGCGTCGCGAAGGGGCCGGCGCCCGAGCAGCGCACCCCCAGCGGAGAGGTGTGCGTGCCCTGCGTGCGCAGCGTGAGCCGCAGGGCTCCGAGGCGCGGCTGGGGCGTGCGCTGGACCAGCAGACGCGCCCGTCCGGGTTCCCCGGCCAGCCAGGTCAGCCGGTCGAGGGCACCTCCGGCGTGCCCCAGGGCGCTGGCTCGGAGCTCGCCGTAGCCCGGCTCGAGTTCGCCGAAACGGAAGCGCCCGACCGAGTCGCACTCGACCTCCCGGATCAGCTCGCCGCACTGCCAGCGCACCCGCGCACGCTCGACCCCGGCCCCCAGCTCATCGACGACCTGGCCGACGATGACCGCCTCGGGCTCGAAGTCGAGGCGCAGCCGCTGGGGTCGTTCCAGTTGCCGATCGGCGAGCGCCGGCAGACCGATCCGGATCGGCAGATGCCCGGGCAAGCGGGCCAGCAGGAGCAGCGGCTGGGGCGGCGCGGCGGCCAAGAAACCGCGCCCGTCGGCGCCGATCTCGAGCACCGCGGGCGGCAGGATCGCCGCGGCCGGCTGCCCGATCGCGGGAGCCTCCGCTCCGATCAGGCCCGGGGTCCAGCCCGCGGCCTGCAGGAACTCGGCCCACTCGAAGCTGGAGCGGCTCTCCACGGATTGGATCTTCCCGGACCACACCGGATCGAGATACAGCTCGATGCGCGCGCCGCGCGCCGGGTCACCCTGGGCGTCCAGGGCCAAGACATCGAGCGGCGCCGAGCGCTCGAGCTCGACCTCCAGCTCGCGCAGCGTCTCGGGCTCGAGCGGGTCGATCAGGCGCAGCTCGGGCGCATCGATCGCTTCGAGTCCGAGCGAGCCCGCCAGCACCTGCTCGTACTCCGCGGGCCAGACCGCCAACAGCAGCTGCGCTCCGGAGGGCACTTCGGCCAGCGCGCGACCCGCGGCATCGCTGCGCAGCACCTGCCGGCCGCGGGGGCGCTGGCCCGGCAGCAGCGCTGCGAGCCGATCCTGGTCCGGTACGAGCCACGGGCCGGCCTCCTGGGCCTGGTCCGCCGGCACCAGCAGGACCCGCGCGTTGGCCAGGGGCCGGCCCTGGCTGTCCCGCAGGCGCAGGCCGAGCGGCGCCAGGGGCGGAAGGATCTCGAGCGGCACGCTCCCATCGGGGCTGGCGCGGGGATCGAAGGCCCAGCGCTGGCCGGTCGAAGTGCAGGCGATGGCCTTGAAGCGCGTCGGCAGGAGGGATTCCGCGATGCCGTGGAAGACCTGGCCGCGCCGGGTGATCTGGCCGGCCGCCAGCGGCAGGATCTGAGGCCCGCCGACGAGCGCCGCCGCGGGCCCTTGGATCACCGGCCAGAGCTCGACCCAGACGCTCTGATCGCGGGCCGGCGGGACTTCGATCTCGAAGCGCGGCTGGACCCCGCGGGGCGCGCGGACCTCGAGGCGCGTCTCCTCGCGCGACTCGATGCGCACGCCGGAGCGCAGGGCCCGCGGCGGGAAACCCGGCGCAGGCTGCTCTGCCAGCGGTCCCCGGACCGAGACCAGGTACAAGCCCCGTTGGAGGGCCTCGAAGCGCGCCTCTTGGTCCACCGGCACGCGCTCGACCAGGCAAGGCTCGGCGGCCCGCGCGCTGAGGTCGAGGCGCCACAGCTCGACCAGCACCTCGTCGCCGCGCTGCCCGAAATCGCGCAGGGTCAGCACCAGCGCTCCGACCGGATCGAGCCACAGCCCGCTGTGGGGCGGGCGCTCGACATCGGGCCAGCAGGCCGGTGCGTAGCCCGGCGATTCGACCCACAGGTCCCCGCGCGCCCCGGCGGGCCAGGGGATCTCGAATTCGCCGCTTTCCGGCGCCTCGGCGCGGCGGGCTTCTCGCTCCCCGGGCAGCACCAGGCGCACTTTGGCGGGAATCGCCTGGCCGCTCTCCCGATCGACCACCCAGCCGCGCTCGAAGCGCTCGGGCAGCTCGCCGGGTGCCGGCGTTCTGGCGGTGGCGAGCCCCGCGGGGGACCCGGAGAGCCCATCCGCAGGGCCCGGCCGAGCCGCGGCCTCCGGCCCATCGCCCTGGCTCTGCTGGGAAGCGGCGGACTCCGCCCGCGGGTCCGCCCCGGGCCCCGCAGCCCCGCCCACGCCCTCCGACTCGCCGAGCCCGGCACCCGCGACCTGCCCAGCCGGCGCGCTCCTCGGCCCGGCCCCGGGCTCGCCCCGATCGAGCCACCAGGCCAAGACGAAACCGAGGCCCAAGCCCAGCGGGGGCAACAGCATGAGCGGGGAGAGCTTCATGGCGAGTGCAGGGACCGGCTGGACGCGGCGGCACCTCCAGTATTCCCGCGGGCCGCGCCGCGCGCCCGCCCCAACAGGCGCTGTCCCGGCGACGTTGCTGGATCGCGCGGCTTCAGCACCGCCGGCCGCGCCGGCCCCTCCGCAGGCCACAATCGCCGCACCGGCCCCGCCGCCAATGCCCATGAAACCCTGGATCCTGGTCCTCTGGATGCTCGCCCTGATCAGCCACGCCCGCGCCCAGCAGGCCCCCGCGGGCACCGACCCCTTCACGCCGGAGACCGCGGCGGCGGACCGGCTGTTCGCCGAAGGCTCCTTCGCGCGCGCCGAAGAGGCCTACGGGGCGCTGCTCGCCGGCCTGCCCGCTGCCAGCCTGCCGGCGCGCTGGGCCGAGCTGCGCCAGCTCGACGCCCGCTGGCGCCACCTGGCCGCGGGCGCCGCCTCGGACCCGAGCGAGCTCGAGGCCGTCGGGCGCGCCCTGGAGGCCCTGCAGCTCTCCGTCGAGCGCCCCGAACAACAGGACCGCCTGTGGGCCGAAACCCAGGAGGCCCTGGGCGATTTCCACTGGCTCGGCGGCCAGGGCTGGCGCGGCCATTCGAACGTTTTCTACGAGCGCGCCCTGGACTGGTGGGCGCGCTCGACGGACCTCGAGCTGGCCCGCGCGCGCTGGCTCTCGATCCTCGAACGCATGGGGCTGGCC
The DNA here is from genome assembly GCA_044359835.1 of Planctomycetota bacterium. GTDB lineage: Bacteria > Planctomycetota > UBA1135 > UBA1135 > JBIKLM01. The sequence goes on along the minus strand of JBIKLM010000036.1, from coordinate 439 downwards.
CCCTGGGACCGCGAGCCCCTGAACGCCGGCCAGCACGGCAACCCGCTCTCCAACGAGCGCTTGGAGCAGGCCCTCTCGATCGCCCGCGAACCACGCCAGCGGGCCTTCTTCGCGCTGGTCCTGGCGCGCAACCTGCTGGCGAGCGGCGCCAGCCGCAGCGCCGAGCGGCGCGGGCTGACGCTGCTCGCCGAAGTGCAGGCCCTGGGCGACGCCGGCGGCCTGGTCGACGCGGCTCTGCGCGTCGAAGCGAGCTGGTATGAGCAGGTCGGGCCGTTCGTGCAGGCGGGCGAGGGCCCCGCACAGCGGCGCCCCGATCTGCCGCGCGCGGTGGAGCTCTATCGCGCCTTCTTGGCGCGCTTCGCGGAGGGCCAGAGCCGCCACCAGCCCTTCGTGAGCGAGCGCCTGAAGGCGCTCCTGGCCGAGGAGCTCGATCTCGCGC
>JBIKLM010000375.1:0-4489 GCA_044359835.1 Planctomycetota bacterium | reverse complement strand
CAGCCCCCGACCTAATTCCAGGAGTTCCTGGATTCTGCGGCGAACTCCGGCAGAGTTGCGGGTTGAGAGACCGGCATGGGGGGCAGGCGCGTTGGCCCACTGGGGCCTGTGCCATGCCCTCGAAACTCAGCACGAAGAACTACTTGGAGACGGCGGTCACGAGCAGGGAGACATCGGTTTTCGCCCGGACGTCTTTCCAAGCACCGACCTTGACCAGCGTGGCTGTGCAGCGGTAGCGCTCACCGTTTGCGATCAAGGGAGCATCGCCGACACCGATATCTGTGGTGAGGCTCGACTGCAGACCGGCAAGACCATCGGCATTGACGAATCCCGTGTTGAACGTCACCATCCGGCACTCCGCTCCGTCCCACGGACGACTCAGTGCCAGCGAAAACACCGCGAGTCCATCAGGAGACGCTGCGATCCACTGCAGGGAGGCTTCTGGTGCTTGCGGCGAGGCATCAGGGGTCGTTGCGGAGTCGACGGTAGCGCATCCGACGCCACCGAGCATGGCGAGCAGGATCAGAGCGAACCCGATTACTAGCCTGTGTTGAGTAAAGGCCTTCATGCGTTTTACTTCTTGGTGGACGGCGGATGTATGGAAGCGAGCTGAGAGAAGTGAAGTCTTGGACGGTCACGCGGCTCCCCGAACCAGGCGGCAACTACCCTGACACCGGGGGGCGGAGGGTCAGCGCGGCGGCTCGCGGAGATCGGTGCGCTGGTCGAAGGCGGGGCCGAAGACGGCCAGATAGACGTCGGTGCCCTGGGCGCGGCGGCGGTCTTCGAAACCAACCAGGAGGCCTTCGCCGAGGGCCACGGCGGCGGGCAGGGTGCGGTCTGGGAGGAAACGCGTCAGGAGTTGGTTCAGGGTCATGGGGGGTCCCAGGCGCCCGCGCGCCCCGAGGCGGCGGGCCACGATCAGATCGACACCCGAGAGGTCGTCTTCGTAGACGACCGCCAGATCGCCGGAGGCGAGCGGCACCAGCACCGGATAGTCCTGCTCGTTTTCGTGGGTGGAGACCAGCAGCGGCTCTCCGACGGGTTCGGCGCGGCGATCGAAGCGCCGCAGGTAGATGTCTCGTACGGGCCCCTCGTTGCCGGAGAAGGCCAGCCAAAAGCCGCCGTCGCCGGCGGGGGCCGCCACGGGCTGGATGTCGCCGCCGCCCAGGCCCAGACCGGGCAGGGTGAGGGCCGCCCCGCGCGGCAGGCCATCCGGTCCGAGCAGGCGCCCGCGCAGGATGCGCAGACCGGGCTCCGGACCACGCTCCTGGCCGCGCTCCCGGGGGCCGGCCGCCGCCCCGGGCGCCGGACGCTGGCGCTCCTCCCAGAGCACGAGCACGCGGCCATCGGAGAGCAGGGTCGTCGCCGGGTGGGTCGGCGGCGGCGCAGCGGCGACCGGCGCCTCCTGGAGCAGGGCCGGCGCGGCCAGGACCTGCCCGAGCGCGCCGCGGCGCTCGTGCCAGAGGGCCCCGCCCTCGGCGACCCACACGCGCAGGTAGGCCTGGGCCTCCGGCAAGGCCAGGATCGCGTGGCTGGAAGGCGCTGCCAACGGCGCCGCGCCGGCGATGCGCAGCGTTTCCCCCACCGGCTTCGAGTCGGCGCCGAACAGGCGTAGGCACAGGGTCGAAGGCGCAGTTTCGCTCCACTGCAGCGCGAAGCGACCGCCGGGCAGCATCGCGGCGGCCGGCTCGACCTCGGCCACGGCCTTCGGATCCAGCCCCGACTTGCTGACCCGGAACTCGTCGCCCAGGGGCAGCCCGTCGGCGGCGATCAGCCGCGCGTAGATGCGCCCGGGACCGTCGCGGCGGTCTTCCCAGGTGGCGACCGCGCGCAGGGCCGGGTCGCTGGCCAGGCTGACGCCGGCCTGGTCCGCGCTGGCCTGGTCGTCGTTCCAGCGCTGGTCGGCGCGCTGGAGATCGCCTGGGCGCAGCAGCCGGCAATAGACGTCGGGATCGCCGTTGCGCTCGTCGGTCCAGGCCACCAGCGCGCTGGCGCCCGACACCGCGATGCGCGGCCCGCGGGCGCGCAGGCCGCCGAGGTCCGGGAAGCCCACGGGCTCGATCACGGGCAGGCCGTTGCGCGAGAGCACCCACAGCTCGATCGGGCCATGTTGGTGGCGGGCATCGCCGCGCTGGGCGCGCTCGGTGACGAACAGCAGGAGGTCCCCGAACAGGGCGAAGTCACAGCTCTCGAGGTCCGCGTCGAGCAGCTGGCGGGCGCTGCCGACCAGGACTCCATCGGGAGCCAGGCGATAGAGCAGGAGCCGAGCGTCGGCCAGCCCCAAGAGCCACCAGCCGGGCTCGATCGGATCCGCGAGCACACGCTGGACCAGGCCGGCGCCGACCTCCCGCTCGCCGGCGCCGGCGTCCACGAAGGTGCGCCCGCCGGAACTCCAGGCCACCAGCTGTCGCCCGCCGCCGGCGGCGACCCGCGGCGCGCGATCGGCCGCCGACGATTCGCTGCTCAAGCGGCGCGGCAGCTCCTGCCATTCGAGATCGCTGCCGATGCGCTGCGAGAAGACCACCCCGCCCTCGCGCCAGGCGACGATGCCCGCGCCGGTTTCGTCGAAGGCCAACGCCGGCGTGCGCGAGGGGCCATAGGGCGGCGGAGGCTCGCCGGCGCCTTCGGGCTCCGGTCCCCCGGCGGCGCCGACCGGGAGCATGCCGCTCAGCAGGGCGTGGTCCGCTCCGAAGAAGCGCAGATTGGTCTGCAGCCGGAATCCGCTGGCCCGGTACCAGGCCACGGCGCCCACCCCGCCGGGGCCGAAGGCGATCGCGGGCTCGAGTTCCCGGGCGGTGCTGGGCTCGTGGATCGCGCGCTGGAAGGGGGTCGCCTGGCCCTGGCGATCGAGGGTGCAGAAATAGAGCCCCAGATTGCCGTCGCGGGTGTCCCGCCAGAGGCCGGCGTAACCCGCCTCCGATCCGGACCGATCGATCAATTCCTGGCGCGCGCCGCCGTGGGTCTCCTGATGGACCGGAAAATCGTCGCCGCGGCGGTCGCTGGCCGGGGGAAAGGGCGGGGGCTGGGTCGGGTGCGGCACCGGGGGCCGCATCGGGCGCTGGCGGGCCGGGCCCAGATCCTGGCTCGGCGCGGGTATCGACAGGCTTCCGAGGGCCAAGGACAGGGCGAGGAGGCTATTCAGCGGCACGGCAGCAGGGGGGGGTCGGCCCGAGGGCGGAGGGAGGCAGGCCCCGCGGACAGCAAGCCCCGTGCCGCGCGCATCGTTCTGGCTCGGGATCTCGAAATGGGGGCGCTTTTGAAGCGTACTCGCGGGCCGGTATCGTGTCCGCCCGCTGTTGCTGCCCGCGGCCCATCCCGGGATCCGGCCGCCCGCGGCTCGGGCCCCCCTCCGGCCGCCAGTTCGCCCGGCGGCTCCGAACCAGCGCAACGAACCCGCCGTACCCAGGCCAGCTGTCCTCTCCCGCGGCCAGCCGACGCCGCGAACGGACGCTCGAGCCCGCCTGCGCCGCTCTTTCCGCACCCCTTCCACGGTCGCACCCGCACGCCTTTCCGGCCGCCCGACGACCGCCCCGCCGGCTCCGCCGGACACCACCAAAGCTCCATGAAGACCCGCCTCCTTCCCCCGTTCGCCGCCGCGCTCAGCCTGCCGCTGTTCGGCTCCTTCGATTTCGGCGCCGATCGCGTGCGCTTCGCCCCGGCCGAGGGTCTGTCCCTCGACAAGAGCTTCGTCCTCAGCAACGAGATGGTGATGGACGAGATGCGCATGCTCATGAACGGCGAACCGCCCCCCGTGGACATGCAGATGGAGATGGCGGGCACCACCACGATGACCGTGCAGGTGGTCGACACCTACGTGAAGCTCGGGGAAGGTCGCCCCAGCAAGCTGGCCCGCGAATACGCCAACCTGGGCACCACCAGCGCGATGGAGATGACCGTGCCCATGATGGGCGAGCAGCAGATGGATGCCACCGGCAGCAGCGAGCTGACCGGCAAGACGGTGCACTTCACCTGGAACGAAGAGAGCGGCGGCTTCGAGCCCAGCTTCCCCGAGGGCCAGGAGGCCGATGCGGCCCTGCTCGAGGACCTGGCCGAGGACCTCGACATGCGCGATTTCCTGCCCGGCGGGGACGTGGAGGTGGACGCTACCTGGGAAATCGATCCGCAGGCCATCGTCGCCTTGGTGGCGCCGGGCGGCGACCTCAAGATCACGCCCGACAACGCCGAGCTGGCCGAGATGTCGATGGGCTCCATGGGCGGCGACCTGCGCCAGATGCTGGGCGAGGTCAAGGGCAGCGTGAAGGCCACCTTCAAAGGCTTCCGTGAAGAAGCCGACGTCAAGCTGGCGGTGATCGCCCTCGAGGTCGACGTGGAATCGGCCGCCGAGCTGACCGAGCTGATCCGCGAGCAGATCGCGAACCAGGAGATCCCGGGCGGCGAGATGGAGGTCGAATCGGCCGACGCGGAGATGACCCTCAAGGGCTCCGGCGAGCTGCTCTTCGACGCCGCCGCCGGCCACTTCAGCAGCCTG
>JBIKLM010000374.1:0-4521 GCA_044359835.1 Planctomycetota bacterium | reverse complement strand
GGGGAGTCGCAACGCCCGGCTCATCGGCGACACGGGGCTCCGCAGCAGCCAGCGCGCGCGGCGAGTTGGACGGACGTGGGCATGGGCGGCCAGACCTGCGGCCCCAGGCCCAGCCCCGGCGGCTGGCTCCTGTGCGCCTGCGCCCAGGCCCCAAGATTCGAGCTCCGACTCCGCCGAGAACCGCAGCGCGGGCCCAGGCCGCAGGCCGGAGCCGCCCGCGGTTGGGCGGCGACCCGACCAGCCCGCCGAGGGGCTGGGGCGGCCGAGTCGAAGGCGGCTCGAGCCGAGCCCCGGCGCCTTCACGGCCCGCCCCCCGCGGCCCGTCGAGCCGCGCGGCGCAGATAGGCCACCAGGGCCTCGCCGGAGGACTCGGAGGTGTCGAGGCGGAAGTGCGGCAGGCCGAAGCTGCCGGCCCGGCGCTCGAAGTCCGCGCGGCGTTGCTCTGCGCGCTCGCTCCATCCGCGGCGCAGGCGCGGATCGGAGCTGTCGAGCTCGAGGCGGAGGCCGCTCTCGGGATCGACCAGGCAGATCAATCCGGCGGACGGCAGCTGCTCCTCGAAGCGGTCGGTGATGCGCACCAGGTTGACGTCGTGGATCGCGGCGAGCGAGCCGAGCTCGGCTTCCCAGGCCCCGTCGCCGACGCCCAGGAAATCCGAGATCACGAACACGGCATGGCGTCGCCGCAGATGGCGCCGCAGGCCCGCGGCGGCGGCGGCGAACTCGGCGCCGCTGGCCGCTCCGCCGGGATGGCTCACGACCGCGTAATGCAGGCGCGCCCAGTGCGACTGGCTGCGCCCCTTGGGGATGTGCTGGGGCGGGCCCGCGGCGCACAGGTCGGCGGACAGCGCGTCCCTCGACAGCGCGCAGGCCGCCGCCAGCAGCGCCGCCAGCTCGGCGGCCTTGTGGCGCTTGGTGTCCTCGGCGCTGCCGAAGTCCATCGACGCGCTGACGTCCAACAGCAGCTGGACCTCGAGCTGGCGCTCCTCGCGATAGGTCTTGACATGCGGCTCGCCCGTGCGTGCCGTCACGTTCCAGTCGATGCCGCGCACGTCGTCGCCCGGCTGGTACGGACGCACCTCTTCGAACTCGATGCCGGATCCGCGCACGTGGGAGCGGAAAGCGCCGCTGAGACCCTGGGACACCGGCCGGCGCATGACCAGCAGGAGGCGGCGCAGGCGCGCTTCCTGGGCCGGCGTCAGCCCGCGCTCGGTCGCTCCGATCGCCAACCCGACGCCGGGCGCCCCGGCGGGATCGAGCAGGCTGCCGGACGGCGGCGCGGCCGGCGGCTGGCGGAGGGGCGGGGTCATGGCGCGGACGGCGGCTCTTCGGGCTCAGGGAACCGGCACGACCTCGAGCACACGGGCGATCAGGAGGTCGCTGGAGAGCCCCTTGGCCTCGGCCTCGTAGGTGGTGGCCACCCGATGGCGCAGCACCGCCGGAGCCACGCGCTTGATGTCGCTCGGGATCACGTGGTCGCGCCCCTCGAGCAGGGCTTCGGCGCGGGCGCACAGGGCCAGGGTGATGGTCGCCCGCGGGCTGGCGCCGTGGCGCACGAGCGGCTCGAGCTCGGCCAGGCCGCTGGCCTTGGGCCGCCGCGTGGCCTGCACCAGCGAGACGATGTACTCGCGCAGGCGCGCCTCCAGCCCGACGCCGTCCAGCAGGCGCCGCGCGCGCTCGATGTCGCCCAAGGACGCCACGCGGCGCATGGCCGGCGGCGGCGCCGTGGTCGCCATGCGATCGAGGATCAAGAGCTCTTCGGCGCGCTCGGGGTAATCGAGCAGGATCTTGAGCGCGAAGCGGTCGAGCTGGGCTTCCGGCAGGGCGTAGGTGCCCTCCTGGTCGAGGGGGTTCTGGGTGGCCAGCACCAGGAACGGCTGCGGCAACGAATAACTCTGCCCGCCGATCGACACCTGGCGCTCCTGCATGGCCTCGAGCAGCGCCGATTGCACCTTGGCCGGAGCCCGGTTGACCTCGTCCGCCAGCACGAAGTGGGCGAAGATCGGCCCCTTGCGCGGGCTGAAGCTGCCGTCCTTGGGCTGGAACACCTCGGTGCCGAGCAGGTCCGATGGCAGCAGGTCGGGGGTGAACTGGATGCGCGCAAAGCTGGCGTCGAAGCCGCGCGCCAGGCTGGAAACCGCCAGGGACTTGGCCAGCCCGGGCACGCCCTCGAGCAGCACGTGGCCGCCGGTCAGGAGGCCGATCAGCAGGCCGCGCACCAGGCCGCGCTGGCCGACCACGACCTCCCCGAGGGCCTCCTGCAGCTCGCGCAGCCAGCGCAGGTCGTCGAGGGTCTCTCTGGCTTCGTCGGTGTGGGTCGGGGGGGCCATGGCTGTGTTTACGCGAACCGAACGAACCGCGGGGTACGCCTGCGGGGCCGCCCCTGTTGGCCAGCGGTTATCCCCGCCGGGCGCTTCGCATTCAAGCGCGGAACGAGGCCCTTGGCCGCCGCCGGAGGCCAAACCATCCCCACGGCCCCCCCGGCGTCCCACCGCCCGCGGGGGCCAGCCGAATTCGCGGCACTGCGCCTGCGACCTGCCGTGCCAGCGGCCCGTTCCGATCCAGGCAGGCGGCGACACGCCGTGCTCCGACCTTCCCCAGGGGCGCCGGAGGCGACCCGAGCGGCAGGGACCGGCGTGCGGCGCCGCTCCCTGCCCCTGGGCCGCTGGGCGCTAGCCCGCCGAGCCGATCAACGATCGGCCTCGGGGATGCCCGCTCCGCTGCGGTCCGGAGGCGCGGGGCGCTTCTGCCCGATGCCAGGCCAGGCCTCGAGCTCCGCCAGCAGGCCGCGCACGGCAGCTTCGAGCTGCGGATCGCCGCCCTTGGCCAGGGCGGCCGGGTCATCGATCACGGCCACGTCCGGATCGACCCCATGGCCTTCGACACCCCAGGTGCCGTCCAGCTCGTAGAAGGCGAAGCGCGGGACGGAATGCTCGGTGCCGTCGATCAGCTCCGGATTGCCCGAGATGCCCACCAAGCCGCCCCAGGTGCGCGTGCCGTACAGCTTTCCGAGCCCCGCTTGGCGGAAGTAGTACGGGAAGGCATCGCCGCCGGAACCGGCCCAGCCGTTGATCAGCATGGCCTTGGGCCCGCGATGGGCGACCGGCGGCCATTGCCAGTCCTCGCCGTGGCGCACGGCCCAGAAGTTCGTCATCGGGCGGTTCAAGAGCTCGATGAAGCGGGTCGGGATCTGGCCGCCGCCGTTCCAGCGATCGTCGATCAAGAGCGCCGGCTCGTGCATCGAACCCAGGAACTGGCTGACCAGCTCGTTCTGCCCGTCGAAGCCCGTGTTGGGCACGTAGACGTAGCCGATCCGGCCGCCCGACAGGCTCTCGACCCGCTCGCGATTCTGGCGCACCCAGTCCCGCAGGCGCAGCTCGCCGTCGTCGGCCAGCGTGCGCACGAGCACGCGGCGCTCCTGCCCATCGAGCCGCGGCTCGCGGTTCAAGGTCAGCTCGACGGTGCGGCCGGCCTTGCCCAGCAGGGCCTCCAGGTGCGAGCGCGCGGGGTCGAGAGGCCGGCCGTCGACCGCCAGCAGGTAATCGCCCTCCGCGGCCCCGACGCCGTGCTCGAGCAGCGGGGAGCGCGCCTCCAGGTGGTGAGCACCCCCGTGCAGCAGCCGGCGGATGCGGTGGGCACCGTTTTCGACGGCGACGTCCGCTCCGAGCAGCCCCGCGGGCCGCGCCGCCGGCGCGGGGATGCCGTCCAGCGGGGCCTGGCCGTTGTAGGCGTGGCCCACGTTGAGGTCGGACATCATCTCCGCCGTCAGGAAGCTCAGGTCGCCGCGGCTGGTCGCGTCGGGCAGGGCCGCGAGGTAGCGCTCGCGCACCGCGATCCAATCCAGCCCGTGCATCTTCTCGTCGTAGAAGAAGTCGCGGAACAGGCGCCAGGTCTCGACCAGCATCTGACGCCATTCGGCGCGCGGGTCGAACCAATCGCCGAGCCCGGACAGGTCGACCGGCTTGTCGAGCTTCTGCCCTTCGCTGGCTTGGATCAAGCCGAAGCGGCCCCCCACGAACACCAGCAGCTGCTTGCCATCGGGCAACAGCTCATAGCCCTCGACGCCCGCCAGCACGGTCTTCGGGGCGCCGTCGGGCCGCTTGGCCGCTTCGAGGTCGTAGCGCTCCAGGGTGGCGCCCGGCCCTGCGCTGGCGCCGGGTTCCGGCAGGCGCAGGTACAGCAGGCCGCCCTCGAGCCCGGTCAGCCCCGTCAGGGAACCGGGCGGCACGGGCAGCAGGATCCCGCGCGCCTCGAAGCCCTGGAGCTCGATCTCCAGAGTCTTGGGCTCGGACTCGGGCTTGTCCTCCGGCTTGGCGTCGGACTCGGCCTTGGGTTCCTCGACGGCTGCAGAACCGGAGGCTGGATCTTGCTCGGCGGCACCCTCCGCGGGCGGCTCCTCGGGCTTGGCAGGCGCCGGGGCAGCCCCCTCCGGAGCGGCTTCGGAACCGTCGGCGGCGTCGGGCTTGTGGTCCGGCTCGTCGCCCTTCCCGGTTTCCTCGGAGGGCTTCTGCTCCGGCTCCTGGT
>JBIKLM010000373.1:0-4522 GCA_044359835.1 Planctomycetota bacterium | reverse complement strand
CCTTCGCCGACGCTTGGAAGGCTGAGTTCGAAGGCACCTGGCAGACCGGTTCGCTCGGTCAAGCGGACATCGAGGCCTGGATGACCGGCAGCGAGCTGTCCTACTCCTTCAAGAACGAGCCCTGGAAGCCGACCGTGCTGGTGGGCCTGGAAGCGGCCAGCGGCGACCAGAGCCCGAACGACGACGAGATCAACACCTTCGACACGCTGTATCCGCTGGGCCACATGTGGTTCGGCTTCGTGGATGCCGTCGGTCGTCGCAACGTGATCGGACCCAACCTGGGCCTGCGCCTGCAGCCCACCGACGCGCTCAAGCTGCGCCTCGATCTGCACCATTTCGAGCGCCTCGAGGACGACGACGTGCTGTACGATGTGGCCGACGTGCAGATCGTGCCCGTCGCCGGCCTGCCGCCCGCCGGCGCCTCGAAGGAGATCGGCCAGGAGATCGACTTCGTGGCCAGCTACACCTTCAACCGCTTCGCCAAACTGGATCTGGGCTACTGCTATCTGTTCGCCGGGGACTACGTGAAGCAACTCACGCAGGGAGAGGACTGGTCGTTGTTCTACGCTTGGCTGTACCTGACCTTCTGATCGGACCGGGGGGTGCCCGCCCTGCCCACGGGCGCCTCCCGGGACGGTCCTCTAGCCGGGCGTAGGCGAGCGCTCACCCCCGGATGAGTTTGTGTACGCCGTATTCGCGGCGGCGCCAAACCTCGCGCTCATCGGCCAGCTTGCGGGCCAGCTCGGCCTGAGCCGGGTCCTCCAAGAGGCGCTCCTCGATCGGCTCCGTGGCCTCGAGGGCCGCGCGCAGCAGATCCTGGGCTTGTTTGGCCGGGGTGCGCCAATCGCCGCCGGAGGTCTGCAGCCGTCCGCCTTCCTCCAGCAGCTGGAAGCCGCGCTCGGCGTCGTCCACGGCGGCGCGCCACTGTGGGTCGTCCAGCAGGCGGCGGGCGGCGGCGAAGGCGGAGCTGCCGCGGCCGGAGGGTCCGCTGGTGCGGCGGGGCGGCGACTCGCCGCCCTTGACGACGGTGGCGAACGGATCGACCTGCTCGTCCGCCGGCAGGGGTTCGCTGGGCGGCGGCGGCGCGGTCACGGGCGCCGCGGCCGGCCGGACCAGGAGGCGGCTGCCGACCACCACCCCCCCGGCCAAGAGCACGCCGATCGGAACCAGCCAGAGGGCCGGGCCAGGCCCGGCCTGGGAGGGGCGCCTTCGACGGCCCTCGGGGCTCGGGTCCTGGGCTTCGGGGACAGGGCGATTCTGGGGGCGAGCCATGCCCCCAGGATACGTCTGGCCTGGGCGGTGCGCGCAGCGCTTGGACGCGTCCGCGCCCTACCATCCTGGCCCCCCCCGTGGTGCGGTCCCGGCCTTCGCGCCGGCCCGCGCCGCCGCTTCCCGCGAGGATCCACCCATGACCGTCAACGGCCTGCGCGCTTCCGTGCACCTGCCCTCCCTGCTGCTCGGCCTGCTGCCCGCCGCCCTGGCGCTGCGCTCGAGCAGCCCCCAAACCGCGACCGACAGCCTGCCCTCCGGCCAGATGACCTGGCGGCAGATCGTGCGCGTCGAAGAGAACTTCCCCTACACGGTCCCGCCCAAGTGCACCCTGGTCGTGACCAGCTCGGGCTACACCAGCCGCAACGGCGTAAACATCGGCGTGATCCCGACCACGCCGCTGGTGTTCGAGGTCGACGGCCAGCCGCGGTTGCTGCTCGACCCGGTCGACGGACCGAACGAGATCCAGCCCGGCTGGGTCGTGCCCGCCGGCGGCCGGGTCAGCGTGCGCTTCGGCGACGACGACACGCTCGGCTACCTGTTCGGCTTCCTGGTCGAAGGCTGACGCAGAGGCTGGGATCGGCGCCGTAAGGCGGCTGCGGCCCCCGCTGCCCGCCTGTCAACTTCGCGGCGCACGCAGGCGGGCGGCGTAGCCGCCGTCGACCGGGCCGGTTTCGAAGTCGGGCCGGGCTTCGTGGACGGCTTCGAGGGCCCAGCCCGGATGGGCGCGCAGGAAGGCCGACACGCGCGCTTGGTTCTCGCCGGGCTCGATCGAGCAGGTCGACCAGACCAGGCGGCCGCCCGGGCGCACCAAGGACGAGCCCTGCTCGAGCAGGCGCTCCTGCAGCTGGCCCAGCTCGCGCTGGCCCTGGGGGCTGAAACGCCAGCGCGCTTCCGGGCGACCCGCGAGCACGCCGGTGTTGCTGCACGGGGCGTCGATCAACACGCCATCGAAACGCCGCTCGCCGAGGGCCGCGGCGCCGTCGCTTTGCAGCGGCTCGACGGCGCCGGAAAGCCCCAGGCGCTCGAGGGTTTGGCGCAGGAGTTCGAGCTTGGAGGGGTCCACGTCCGTGGCGGTCACGCGCGCGCCGGACTCCGCCAACACGGCGGTCTTGCCGCCGGGCGCGGCGCACAGGTCGAGCAACTGCTCCCCGGACTGGGCCTCGAGCAAGAGCGCCGCCCGCCAGGCGCTTTCGCCCTGCACGGTCAGGCGACCCGCGCTGAACGCGCTCGTGCGCAACAGCACGGCACGGGCCTCGGGCGCGAACAGCCACAGGCCGCCGCGCACCGCCAGGGGGCGCAGCTCCTCGGACTCGAGCTCGAGTTCGAGCAGCAGCGCCTCGGGATCCTGGCCGCGCGCGCGGACCGAGAGCGGCGGCTCCTCGAGCGCCAGGCGCGCCAGGCGCTCGGCCTCCTCGCGGCCAAAGCGCTGCACCCAGCCGCGCTGGATCGTCGCCGGCATGGAAAGCGCGTCCTCGGCCCACAGCAGCGGGTGCTGCTCCGGATCGCGGAAGAGCGGCTCCTTCCAGGAGAGCTCGCGGCCCACGAAATCGCGGCGCGGATCGCCGCTGCGGCGCCGTTCCAGGCGGCGCAGGGCCTCGCGCAGGCAGGCGTTGACGAAGCGCCCCTTGGCCAGGCCCAGGAAATCGTTGGCCACCTGGACGGTCTCGGAGACCGCCGCGTGCTCGGGCACCCGGTCGAGGAACAGGAGCTGCGTCAGGCCGATGTGCAGGCAGGCGCTGATGTCGGCGCTCGGCTTGCCGCGCGCCACCTCGGCCGCGACCGCCCGCAGGCTGCCCAGGCGCCGCCAGAGCGTGCGCAGCAAGAGGCGCAGCAGGGCCAGATCGCGGCCCTCGAGCCCGTGGCGCTCCGCGGCCTGGTCGATGGCTCGCGAGGGCAGCCCGCCCCCCTGGCGCAGGATTTCGAAGGCGGCGTGGCGGATCACGGGCCGGCCTCCGCGGGCAGGCGCAGGCGCGCGCCGCTCTCGAGCCGCGCCCCGCGCAAAAACTCCCCCGCGGCGAGCGCGCGCTTGCCGGCCGGCTTGAGCTCGAGGATCTCGAGCGCTCCGGCGCCGGTCCCGACCCACAGGCGCGGGGCGCTGGCGGGTCCGGAGACCTCGATCACCCCGGGCTCGAGGGCCCGCGCTTCGAGGCTCGGCCGGACCGCCAGGAGGCTGGTCTGCATTCCATTGGGCAGGACCGCGTGGGCCCCGGGCCAGGGCGTGAAGGCGCGCACCTGCCGGTCGAGCTCGGCGGCCGAGCGGCGCCAATCGAGCAGCCCCGCGGCCTTGTCGAGCTTGCGGCAATGGGTCGCCCGGCTGGCGTCCTGGGGCGTGTAGCGCTCGCGGCCGGCGGCGACCAGCTCGAGGGCCTGCACGGCCGCTTCGGCGCCCAGCAGGGCCAGGCGCTCGAACAGCTCGCCGGCGGTTTCGTGGGGCCCGATCGCCAGCGAGCGCGACAGCAGCAGGTCGCCCGCGTCCAGCTCGAGCACGATGCGCTGGATCGAGACGCCGGTGATCTCGTCGCCGGCGAGGATCGCCGCCTGGACCGGCGAGGCGCCGCGGTGGCGCGGCAAGAGGGATCCGTGGACGTTCAGGCAGCCGCGGCGCGGCAGCGCCAGGAAGGCCGCGTCGAGCAGCTCGCCGTAGCTGGCCACCAGCACCACGTCCAGGTCGAGGGCGGCCAGGCGCTGCCGCTCGGGCGGCAGGTCGCCGCTGCCCCGGGCGGGCCGCAGGCGCGCCGGGCGCAGCAGCTCGACGCCGGCTTGGCGCGCCAGCTCGGCCACCGGCGAGGGCTGGGGCTGGCGACCGCGTCCCGCAGGCTTGTCCGGCGCCGTGACCACGGCCAGGGGCCGGAAGGGGCTGTCCAGCAGGCGCGCCAGGATCGGAATGGCAAAGGGCGGCGAGCCCAGGAAGGCCAGGCGCAGGGGGCGGGTTGCCGCGATCGCATCCATCGAGCCGGGCAGGATAGCCCCGCCGCGGGGGCGCCGAAGAACCGCCCGCGAAAGGGCGCCGCGGCCCAGCGCCCAGCCAAGGCCCAGAAAGCGCTTCGCCAGCGGCGACCCGACCCAGCGCCAACGCACCGCCGGCGCCCAGCCAACGCACCGCCGACCAGCCCCCGGACCAGCGACCGCTCGGGCGCAGCCCAACTCGACTCCTTCACCCTCCTCACCCGCGAGGGCCCCCACATCGGTCCCTGCCGGAGATCCAGCCCTCAACCGACATGCCACCCAACCCCACCCCGTCTCCAGCCCT
>JBIKLM010000372.1:0-4531 GCA_044359835.1 Planctomycetota bacterium | reverse complement strand
GCGAACTGCCAGGCGTAGTAGGTCTCCACCGAAAAGCCCATTTCGAGCTGGCCTTCCAGGGCCGCGCTGCCCCAGCTGCCGTCCGGGCGCTGTTCGCGCAGGAGGCAGGTCAGGGCTTCGTCCAGGTGCTTGCGCGCGGAGTCTCGATCGAGTTCGGCGGGCACCGCCGGCGGACGCAGGGCCGCGGGAGCGGCTGGGGCCTGCGGACCCAGTTCCTCCTGGCAGCGCGCTTCGGCGGGCAGCAAGAACAGCTGCAGGGCCAGGACGGCCAGGCCGCCGACGCGCGCGGGGCCCGCCGCTCTGAGGCTGGAAAAAAATCGGCGCGCAGCGACGATCCCGGCCTCTGGGGCCGCCGGATGGCGGCCAAAAGGCATGCTGACGGGCTGGTCTGACTGCTCGGGCGTAGCCCGAGTCGAATTCTTCTCAGCCTGTCTGACGGCGGGGAACTCGACTTTCTGGAACGGCGCGCTCACGGTTTGGCGGCCCCTTCTTTGGAGCGCTGCTTGGCCTCCAGCTTCTCGACCGCCCGACGGGCCTCCTGGAGCGCGAGCTCCTGCTCGACCTGGGCGTGCCGCAGGGCCTGCTTGGCCTGGCCGAGCTTGAACTGGGCCTCGCCGAGGGCCCAGGTCTTCGCGGCCTTCTCGGTGGGCAATTCGTGGATGGTCAGGAGGTCGAACTTTTGCCGATCGAGTTCGAGCTGCTTGCGCGCCACCTCCAGAGCCCGGCGTCCGCGGATCAGAACCAGCTCCTTGGTCAGGGTCGCGAATTGCTCCTCGGCGTACATGGCCTCCAATTCGGCCAATTCCGACTCGGCCTCGCTGGCGCGGTTGGTGGCGCGCTCGAGCTCGAGCCGCGCTTCATCGGTGCGGTGGGCGCTCTCGATCTCGATGAAAGCGTTGAGCTCCCGCTGGGCCTCTTCGACCGAGTGCTCCGCGGAGCGCACCTCCTGCTCGGCTTCGGCCAAGGCTTTCTGGGCGGCCAGCTCGGCCAGCTCGAGTTTTCCGCGGGCCTGCTTGAGCTCGTAGGCCGGATCCTCTTCCGCCTGCTCCTCGGTCTCGGTCGCGGGCACCTCCGCCGGACCGGTGCCCTGGAAGCCGCCGTCCGTCTTGCAGGCGGACAATACCAGGAGCAGGAGGGGCAGGGTCAGAAGGCGGGTGCGGGCAAGCAGCATGGATCGCGGGAGGGTAGGTCGGGGGACTGGAGGTCAGCGCCAGCATGGGTCCCGGAGCCCGAACTGCCTAGACTGGAGGCTTCCCGAGCCCCATTCCGGGCGCCGGCCCTGGCCGGCCCGCTCCCACGGATCGCCCCATGTCCCACGGCGTCTACCAGATCCCCACCCCCCTCAACGAGCCGGTCCGCGGCTACGCGCCCGGCAGCCCGGAGCGCGCCAGCCTGGCCCGCGAGCTCGAGCGCCAGCGCGCCGAGATCGTGGAGATTCCCCTGCTGATCGGCGGGCGGGAGGTGCGCACCGGCAAGACCGTCAACGTGGTCATGCCCCACCAGCACGGGCACGTGCTGGCCCGTGCCCACCAGGCCGGTCCCGGGGAGGTCCAGGCGGCCATCGAAGCGGCCGAGGCCGCTCGCCCGGCCTGGGAGGGCCTGCCCTTCGAAGCCCGGGCGGCCGTGCTGCTCAAGGCGGCCGAGCTGTTGGCCGGGCCGTGGCGCGACCGGGTCAACGCGGCCACCATGCTCGGGCAATCGAAGACCTGCCACCAGGCGGAGATCGATTCGGCCTGCGAGCTGATCGACTTCTGGCGCTTCAACCCGGCCTTCGCCCAGCAGCTCTACGGGGAACAGCCGCGCTCCGCGCCCGGCACCTGGAACCGCATGGAGCACCGCGCCCTGGACGGTTTCGTGCTGGCGATCACGCCGTTCAATTTCACTTCGATCGCCGGCAACCTCCCCAGCGCGCCGGCGCTGCTCGGCAACACGGTGCTCTGGAAGCCCAGCGAGACCTCGCTGCTCTCCAACTGGTACGTGATGCGCGTGCTCCAGGAGGCGGGGCTGCCGCCCGGCGTGCTCAATTTCCTGCCCAGCCGCGGATCGGTGATCGGGCCCGCTTCGATCCCGGACCGGCGCTTCGCGGGACTGCACTTCACCGGCTCGACGGCCACCTTCCGCAACCTCTGGCGCCAGGTGGGCGACAACCTCGAGCGCTACCGCGCCTACCCGCGCCTGGTCGGGGAGACCGGCGGCAAGGACTTCGTCTTCGCGCACCCAAGCGCCGACAACCAGGCCCTGGCCGTGGCGCTCCTGCGCGGCGCCTTCGAATACCAGGGCCAGAAGTGCTCGGCCGCCAGCCGCGCCTACATCCCGAAGAGCCTGTGGGGCGACCTGCACGAGCGTCTGCGCGCCGGCATGGAATCCATGCGCATGGGCGATCCGAGCGACTTCCAGAACTTCATTGGCGCTGTCATCGACCGGCCGGCCTTCGATCAGCACGCGGAGGCGATCGCCGCCGCGCAGGAGTCCAAGGATGCGGACGTGCTGATCGGCGGGCGCTGCGACGCCTCGCGCGGCTACTTCGTCGAACCGACCGTGATCCTGGCCAAGCACCCGCGCTACGACACCATGCTACGCGAGCTGTTCGGGCCGATCCTGACCGTGTTCGTCTACGACGACCAGCGCCTGGACGAGGCCCTGCAGCATTGCGCCGAAGACTCCGAATACGCCTTGACCGGCGCGATCTTCGCCCAGGAGCGCGGCGTCATCGAGCAGCTTTCGGTGCGCCTGCGCTCGGCGGCGGGCAACTTCTACATCAACGACAAGCCCACCGGCGCCGTGGTCGGCCAGCAGCCCTTCGGCGGCAGCCGTGCCTCGGGCACCAACGACAAGGCCGGCTCGATCCTGAACCTGCTGCGCTGGACCAGCCCCCGGGCGATCAAGGAAACCTTCGTGCCGCCTACGGACTGGCGCTACCCGTTCCTGGGTTGAGCGCCCCCGTCCGCAGCCCCGCGGCCGGCGCCGCCGCCCAGCAGGCCGCCGGAGCGGCACACACGCCCGGGTCGGCGCCGGCGCGGCGCGGGCGCGGCCGCCGGCGCTGGGCCCTGCTTCTCGCCGCGCTAGCCCTGCCGCCGCTGCTGGCGGACCAGTGGGTCGGCCTGAGCGGCCCGCTGGAGCGCGATCCGGCGCGCCTCTCGCCGGCGCCCATCGGCCTGGTGCTCGGCACGGCCCCCACGGTGGAGGGGCGCCCCAACCTGTTCTATCGGGCGCGCATCGAGGCGGCGCGGGAGCTGTGGGCCTCGGGCCGGGTGGAGCGCCTGCTGCTCTCCGGCGACGGCTATCGCCGCGGCTACGACGAAACCGCGGCCATGCTAAAAGACCTGCGGGCCGCCGGCGTCCCGCCGGAGGCCCTGCTGTCCGACCCGAACGGCCTGCGCACGCGCGACTCCCTGTGGAACGCCCGCGAGCTGTTCGGCGCCCGGCGTTTGATCATCGTCAGCCAGGCCTTCCACGCCCGCCGCGCCCTGTTCCTGGCCAAGCATCTGGGCCTCGAAGCACAGGCCCTGGCCGCCGCGGACCCCCACCTCAGCGCCTGGGCCAAGATCCGCTGGCGCGAACTCGGCGCGCGCAACAAGGCCGTGCTCGAAGTCCTGTGGCGTGGCCTGGGCGGCTGAAGCGGACCGCTGCCATCCGCAGCCCTAACCGACCGCGGCCGGGGAGCTCAGCTCCGCGGTTGCGGGCCTACGCTTGAGGCGCTTGCGAATCCCGGCGAAGCCGACGCCTGCGCTCCCGCAGTTTCACGGCCGGCATCGAAACTCGCGCGCAGCCCGTCGAGACACCGCTCGGGGTCCCAGGCCTACGAACAACCGAATCCGCTGGGAGGATTCCATTAGGCGCGGGAAGTAGCGCCGAGGTCGAGGGGCCACGGCGCCCCGGGGCTTCCGGAGCATCCGGGAGCTGCGCCGCTGGCGCGGGTCAGGGGCGCAGGGTTTCCGTCAAGAAAGCGCCGGAGGTCGCTTGGCGGAACAGTTGGGCGAGCTGCAGCTCGAGCTCGATCGGGCTGCCTTGGCGCAGGATCCGCACGGTCACGGAGCGCTGGGGATCTTGCAGGGTGGCTTTGCTCCACTCCATCTGGGCCCCCGGCTGGATGGCGCTGCCATCGACCCCCAGCAGCAGGTCCCCGGAGCTCAGGCCGGCCTGCGCCAGGGCCCCGTCGGGGCGCAAGAGCAGCAGCTCGAGGGCGTTGGTCGGGCGCGGATCGAACAGCACTTCGCCGCAGGGGAACTGGATGCGCATGTGCCCGGCGTGGCTGCTGAGCATGTAGGCGCCGGGCATCACGTTCTCGAAGATCTGCACCCCATCGGCCGACGAGGTGGGGCTGCGCTGGCGGCTGCGCAGCCCGAACTGTCCGGGGTCGGCCTCCTCGACCTTGAGCACCAACCCCGCTTCCGCTCCCGGCTGACAGCGCACGCGCAGCTGGCCGCTGCCGCCCAGGTCGAGCAGCAGCTGATTGGGCCCGGCCACCAGGTCGACCGAGCGCGTGTACAACTCCTCCGAATTGAACAGGTTGCGCCCGCCCAGGTTGAGC
>JBIKLM010000371.1:0-4537 GCA_044359835.1 Planctomycetota bacterium | reverse complement strand
ATCGGCTCTGGCTGAGCCCGAGCCCTCCGACCAGCCTTCGGCATGCCTCGGGGCCGCGTCGGGCGGCCACAGAGCCTGGGATCGCCGCTGCGCGCCGACTTTGCCCCAGCCGCTGATCGGTGCTCCCCCGGGGCGATCCGCTTCGACGCGCGCTCCGAAATCTCTCTGCCCGCCGATCCGCGGGCTTTTCGGCGCACTTCGAGCCGCTTCCGCGGGTCCCGCACTGGCGCCAGGCCCCGCGCCCTGCGTAGCCTCTTGGCCCCATGCTTCCCGGCGACTCGGGCTCCTCGGATCTGCTCACGATCGGCAGCCAACGCTTCCGTTCGCGCCTGTTCGTGGGAACCGGCAAATACCAGAGCTTCGAGCAGACCCGCCAGGCCCTGGAGATCTCCGGCAGCGAGTGCGTCACGGTCGCGGTGCGGCGCGTGAACTTGGACCCGGCGCGGGGCGAGTCGCTGCTCGACCACATCGATCGCAGCCGCTATCGGATCCTGCCCAACACCGCCGGCTGCTTCGACGTGGATTCGGCCCTGCGCACGGCGCGCCTGGCCCGCGACCTGCTCGAGACCGATCTGATCAAGCTCGAGGTCCTGGGGGACGAGCGCACGCTGCTGCCGGACCCAGTCGGCACCCTGGCGGCCACCGAGGCCTTGGCCCGCGAGGGTTTCGAGGTTTGGGTCTACACCTCGGACGATCCCCAGCTCGGGCGGCGCCTCGAGCAGGCCGGCGCGACCTGCATCATGCCGGCCGGATCGCCGATCGGTTCGGGGCTCGGGGTGCTGAACCCCAACGCGCTGCTGATCCTGCGCGAGCTGGTCAAACTGCCGGTGGTGGTCGACGCAGGCGTCGGCACCGCCAGCGACGTGTCCATCGCCATGGAGCTCGGCGCCGAGGGCGTGCTGCTCAACACCGCCATCGCCGGGGCCAAGCAGCCGCTGCTGATGGCCGAAGCCATGGCGCTGGCCTGCCGCGCGGGCCGCTTGGCCTTCCGCGCCGGCCGCATCCCGCGCCGCTTGTACGCCAACGCCTCTTCCCCGTGGGCCGGCCGCATCGAAGGCGCGCCGGACGCCCGTTGACCATGTGTGCTCCGAGCCTTGCCGCCCTGGCGGCCCTGTTGCCCTCCGCACCCCACGAGGCCGGTACGCCGAGCGCTTCCCTGTGGAGCGGGCTCTTGCTCGCCGCCGCCGGTCTGTGCCTGTGGCCCCTGTGGAGGCGGGCGCTGCTGTGGGCCGCCCCGGGGCGCAACGTGTTCTTCGTGTCCTGGGGCTTCTCCCAGGTCGTGATCGCGGTCCTGGGCGCGGCCCTGGCCAATTTCGCGGTCGGCGCGCTGGTCTCCGGCCCCGCCGCGGGGCCGAGCGCCTTCCTGGCCGCCCTGGCGGCGGTCGCCGCCGTGGCCGTCTGGACCTCGCGCAAGACCCAGCGCGAGCCGCTGCGCTCCCTCGGGCTGGCGATCGAGCAGCCGGGGCGAGCGCTGGCCGCCGCCGGGGTGGCCCTGGCCGTGGCTCTGCCGCTGCTGGTGGGCCTCTCCTGGGCCTGGCCGGAGCTGCAGCGCCTGCTGGCCGAGCGCCTCGGCAGCGGCACGGCCAGCGCGACCTCGGCCGCCCCCGACGGCGGGCTTGCGAGCCTCGGGCCTGTGTGGCTGTGGGGCGCCGCGCTGCTGCTCTCGCCGGCGCTCCAGGAGCTGTGCCTGCGCGGCTATCTGCAGCCCCTGCTGATCCAGAACTTTTCCGAGCGCGGCGGCCTGCTGCTGAGCGCCCTGATCTTCGCGGCCATGCACGGCGCCGCCGGCTTCCCGGTGCTGTTCGCCCTGGGGCTGGTTTTGGCCGAGGTCAAGCTGCGCACGCACTCCACCTGGGCCGCCTGGATGACCCACGTGCTCTACATGGCCCTGTGCATCGCCCAGGACCTGGGCGGAGCCGCGGGAGCCCATCTGCCGCCGACGTTCTAGGATCGGGCGGGGCCGGAGGGGCCGCTCCCGCTCGGTTCGCTCCGGGCGCGATCGAATCGATCGCGCCGGCCAGCTCCGGCGACCGGCCCGGAGACTCCCCGCCCCGGCGCAGCCTGGCACCCCGAGGTCGAATCGCTCCTACCCCAGAAACCGCCATGCCGTTTTTCCCCCGCGCCGGCCTGATGGAACGCCTGGAGGGTGGCGCTTGGCGCGCCTTCAACGCCGTGCTGACCGGCGAGATCGAGCTCGGTGAGGACGCCAGCGTTTGGTTCGGCTCGGTGCTGCGCGGCGACGATGCGCCCCTGAAGATCGGCCCGCGCAGCAACGTCCAGGATCTGACCATGATCCACGCGGACCCGGGCGTGCCCAACGTGATCGGGGCCGAGGTCACCATCGGGCATCGCTGCGTGCTGCACGGCGCGCGGGTCGAGGACCGCTGCTTGATCGGCATGGGAGCGATCCTCCTGGGCGGTTCGGTGATCGGCAGCGAATCGATCATCGGCGCCGGCGCCCTGGTCAAGGAGGGCGCCGTGATCCCGCCGCGCTCGCTGGTGGTCGGTGTGCCGGGCAAGGTGGTGCGCAGCCTGACCGACGCAGAGGTGGCGCGCTTGGTCCAAAGCGCTCAGGGCTACGTCGAGAAGGCGCGCCTCTACCGCGGCTAGGGCTGCTTCCGGGGGCCCCGGGGAGACCTGGAAGCGGCCCAGGGGCAGCCCCGGCGGGATGGCTCCGGGGGCCGGCGCCTGTCCAAGCGCGCTCACCCGCCGAGGGCGGCCTTGGGTTCGAGCAGCCTGCCGGCCGGCGCGGTGAGACGGCGGCCTGCAGGCCTGGGGAGCGGCCTTGGCCCCCAAGGGTCCTGGCAGGGGGGCGCATCGCGCGGGGTCGGCTTTGGCTCGCCCGCGAGCCCCTGAAACCCCGGAAGTTTTTTCTGCGCCCCAGGGGGCCGGGGCTGGCGGCAGCCCGGGATCCGCGCCGGCGGAGCGAGTTCGTTTGGCCTGCTGGAAGGGAACCCCAAAAGGGCCACGTTCCCCTTATCTTCCTGGAAGGCGGCCCTTGGCCGCCTGGCATGCCACGCGGACTTCCCGCCGCGGGCGAGCGATTCGACTGCAACCGAGGCGGATGGGCTGGGTCTGTTTTGGGCCTGGGCCTACGCCCACACCGGCCGGTTCCGTGCACCGGCCTTCCCCATGACTGCCCTTCCCGATCGCTGCGGTGCCTTGCTCTCCGTGGCCCTGTCGATGCTCTGTGGGCTCCTCGCCGGTTGCGAGGTGTCTCCCAGCGGCTCCGGACCCGGCGCGGACCCTACGCCCCTCGAGGTGCGCTTCGACCTTTCGAGCGCGGCGGTGCTCTCGACGGATGCCCTGGCGGATGGCCTGGCCCGGGACCTCGACGGGGACGGCAAGCTCGAATGGATCCAGGCTTCGAGCCAGTCGGGGCTGGTGCGCGTGGCCTGGAGCGCGGGCCTCGAAGGCCCCGGGCCGAGCGGCACGGTGCAGGTGTTCGAACCGGGCGGCTCCCCGCAGCGCCTGTGCGTCGGCGATTTCGATGGCGACGGACGGCTCGGCCTGGCGGTGCTCTCGCGCGTGCAGGGGCCGGGCGGTGACAGCCGCATCAGCGTGTACGAGCAGGTCGGCCCGGGCGGATTGACCCTGCGCGCCAGCGCCGTGCTGTCTGGCCTTGCGGCGCGCATCGCCAGCGGCGCCATGGGGGGCAAGCTGCAGCCCGATCGGATCTTGGTTCCGCTGCCCCTGGCCGGATCGGTGCAGGTGCTGCGGCTCAGCGGCGGCACCCTGCTGCTCGAGTCGGCCCTGTCCTTCGGATTCTCCGGCGGCCCTTTGGACGTCGCGGTGATTCCGGCCGAGGAGCTGCCCCTGGGCGTGCCCTGGCCGGCCCTGGCGATCAGCGAGCCGGGCTTCCCCGGGGTGCCCGCCCGCGTGCGCTGGTACCGGGCCAGCGCGGAGCTCAGCTACCAGCCCGCGGGCGAGCTGGCCAGCGGGCTCGGGCTGCCGCTCTTGGCGGAGCCCAGCGACACGGACGGCGATGGCCGCGCCGATGTCTTGATCTGCGACGTCTTGGGGGGCGAGCGCGGGCTCTACCGCAGCGCGGGGGGACCTTTCGGGCTCGGCCCGGCGGTTTGGATCCCCGGACCGAACAGCCCCAGCGATGCGCGCTGTGTCGCGCTGACCCCCGGAGCCCCGGCGGACCTGTTCGCCGCGGAGCCCTTCAGCCTGGGTCTGACCCGGCTGCCGCGCCTGCCCACGGGCGGTTTCGGGCCTGCGGAGACCTACCTGGCCCCGGCCCAGTGCCTGCGTCTCGATCGACCGAACCTGGTCAGTGTCACCGGGTTGCATCCGGTGGGCTGGCTGCAGGCCGAGTGGGTGCTGGGCTCGCCGGGCGACCCCGCGGCGCTGCGCGCGGCGCGTGGGTTCTCCGCGGGCCAGCGGCCGGTGTTGCTCGAGGTCGGCCTGCTCGATGGCGATTCCTGGACGGATGCGCTCGTGCTGGACCAGGGCGGCAGCGCCCTGCTCGTGATGCGCGGCCTGCCGGGTCTCGGTTTCGAGCAGGTCGACGCGGTTCCGCTCAGCAGCACCC
>JBIKLM010000370.1:0-4555 GCA_044359835.1 Planctomycetota bacterium | reverse complement strand
GAGACCCGCAACCCAGCCCCTTCGGCGGCGTGCCCCGAGCGAGCCGCGGCGGCCGCGAACTGCAGCACCCCCAGTCGGGCGGCGGCCAGGGCCCCGCTGGCGCGGGTCCGGACAGCGAGGGTGGACTCCCTCCGGGCGGGGCGCAGGCCGGCAGCCCGACGCCCGAGTCCGCCGGGCACGAGGAGTTGATCGAGCTGCTGCTGGTGCGCCTGGTGCACTTCGAAGGGGGCGACCGCCAGCACATCTTCCTGCGCGAGCGCGAGGCCCCCGGGCGCAGCTTCCCGATCGTGATCGGCAACTTCGAGGCCGGCGAGATCCAGCGCATCGTCGCCGGTCAGGACCCGGAGCGGCCCCTGACCCACCGCTTGCTGCACCAGGCCATCCAGGCGGTCGGGGCACGGCTCGAAGCCGTGGACATCGTCGACCTGGCCCAGGGCACCTTCTATGCGCGCCTCAGCCTGCGCCCGCCCGGGGGCGGCCCGCCGGCCCAGGTGGACGCGCGCCCGAGCGACGCGATCGCCCTGGCCCTGCGGGCGCGCTGCCCGATCCGCGTCGCCAGGCACGTGCTCGAACAGGCCGCCCTGGGCGGCGTCTGAGGCGCGCCCTGACCGCGGGGGCGGGGCCCCTTCGGCGGGCGTTCTCTGGGCCCGGACTTTGCGCGGCGGCCCGCGGCGGCTTCAATGGCGACGGAGGCGTGGCAGAGCGGCCGAATGCGCCGGTTTTGAAAACCGGAGTGCTCACAAGGCACCGGGGGTTCGAATCCCTCCGCCTCCGCCGGCCCCGGCGCTGCGGTGGAGCTCGCAGGCCCGGGTAGCACCCGGGACACGCGCCAACGTCGCGCTGGCGCCGAAATCACGGGTCGAGCTCTAACGCTGAAAATCCCCGCAGGGATGCGCAGCCCCGTTCAAACCCCGTAGAGCCGGCGGCGCTCGAACAGAAAGCGCTCCCCCAAGGCCGCGTAAGCCGCGCGCCAGACCGGATCGGGCTCGATCGGGGCAGCGCCGCCGCGCAGGAAGGGCGCCGCCAGAGCGCTCAGCTCGACCGGCTCGCCGCGGCCGCCAGCCACGGCCCAGGCGGCTTGCAGGGCCACGCCCAGGGCAGCGGTCTCCGGCTCCTCGAGGGGCGTCACCGGCAGGTCCAGGGCGTTGGCCAGGATGCGCCGCCAAAGCGGATTGCGCGCGGCCCCGCCCACCAGGCGCAGTTGTTCGAGGGGCAAGCCCAGGGCGCGCAGCCGGGCCGCGCCGGCCGCCAGGTTGAGGCTGGTGCCCTCCAGCGCCGCGCGATAAAGCCGCCCGGGCTCCAGCGAGCGCGGCCCCAGGCCCAGCAGCGCGCCGCGGGCCTCGGGCAGATCGGGCACGCGCTCGCCGACCAGGAACGGCAGCCAGAGCAGACCGCCCGCGCCGGGCGCCTCGGCCTCGGCCAGGCGCGTCAACTCGCCGTGCCCCAGCCCGCTCGCCCCGCGCACCGCTTCGCTGACGCCGGTCAGGTTCATCACGCACAGGAGCGGCAGGTGCCCGCCCGCGGAGCCGAGGAAATCCGCGATCAGGCCCTCGGGATCGCCCAGGGCGCGCTCGCTATAGCCGAACAGGGTCCCGGACGTGCCCAGGCTCAGGGTGGCCCGGCCGGGCGCCAGCACGCCGCTGCCGATCGCGCTGGCCATGTTGTCGCCGGCGCCCACGGAAACCGGCAGTCCCTCGGGCAGACCGAAGCGCTGGGCTGCGGCGCGCTCGACGCGCCCGAGCAGCTCGCGCGGCCCGAGCAGCGGCGGCAGGCGCTCCGCGAGCCCCGGCAGCAGCGACAGCGCCGCGGCGTCGAGGCGCCGCGAGCCGGGCTCGAGCCAGCCGCTGCCCGAGGCGTCGCCGGCCTCCATGGCGGCCCGGCCCGTCAAGCGGAAATTGATCCAGTCGTGGGGCAGGAGGACCCAGCGCGTGCGCTCCCACAGGGCGGGCTCGCGGCGCTCTGTCCACAGCACCTTGGGGGCCGTGAAGCCGGTCGGGATGCGCCGACCGAGCCGGGAGCTGAGCTCGGCCGCCTCCGCGTGGGTGCTGGTGTCGCACCACAGCTTGGCGGGCCGCAGCACCTGGCCCGCCCGATCGACCAGCACCAGCCCGTGCTGCTGGCCGCTGACCCCGAGCCCGCCCAACCGTCGCCCCCTGGCCACCTCGGAGCCAGCGCCGATCAGCTCCGCGATCAGCTCGGCCAAGGCCGACTCCCAGGTGCTCGGGTGCTGTTCCGCGTGCCCTTCCGGCAAGCCCTCGATCAGGCCGTAGGCGCGCCCCGCCCGCGCCAGCACCCGGCCCGCGGCCACGTCGACCAGCAGGCCCTTGGCCCCCTGCGTGCCGACGTCGAGCCCGAGGAACAGCTCGCCCTGCATCAGGCCACGCCCATCAGGTGCTCGACCATCAGCTGGTCCAGCCGCTCGTAGCGCAGCCCGCGGGCGCCGAGCGCCTCCGCGTCGACGGCCAGCTGCCGCAGGCCCTCGCGGCGGGCAGCCGAATAGGGCCCGGCTAGGAGGCCTTCCGCGGCCGGATCGCGCGGCGCGGCCAGGAGCTCCCGCACGCGCGGATCGGCGTCGAAAGCGCGCGCTTTGGCCGCCAGGATCTTGTAGGTGCGCATGCAGCCCGCGGCGAAGTCCCAGACCCCCTGTTGGTCCTCGCTGCGATAGGCGTGGGCATCGAAGTGCAGGGGTCCGCGGTAGGGCGGATTGCCCGCGCTGCCCTCGAGCAGGCGCACCAGCAGGAAGGCCTGCTTGAGGTCCTCGCTGCCAAAGCGCAGGTCCTGGTCGTAGCGGCCGATCTTCTGGCCGTTGAGGTCGATGTGGAACAGCTTGCCGGCCTCCATGGCCTGGGCCACCCCGTGGGTCATCGACAGGCCGGCCATGGTCTCGTGGGCCACCTCCGGATTCACGCCGACCATCGCGGGCTCTGCCAGCGTGGTGATGAAGTGCAGCATGTGGCCGGTGGTCGGCAGATAGATGTCCCCGCGCGGCTCGTTGGGCTTGGCCTCCAGGGCGAAGCGCAGGTCGTAGCCCTGGTCGCGCACGTAAGCGCACAGGAAATCGAGCGCTTCGCGCAGGCGCTTGAGGCCCTCCTGCGGATCGCGGCAGGCGTCCGCTTCGCTGCCTTCGCGGCCGCCCCAGAAGACGTAGATGCGCGCGCCCAGCTCGACCCCGAGATCGATCGCCGCCATCGACTTCTGCAGCGCAAAAGCGCGCACCCGCGGGTCGTTGGCCGTGAAGGCGCCGTCCTTGAAGATCGGGTGCGAGAACAGGTTGGTGGTGGCCATCGGCACCACCAGGCCGGTTTCGGCCAGCCCGGCCTTGAACTCGCGCACGATCCGGTCGCGCTCCCTGGGCGCCGCGCCGAAGGGCACCAGATCGTTGTCGTGCAGGTTGACCCCGTGGGCGCCGAGGGGCGCCAGGCCGCGCAGCAGCTGGACCGGGTCGAGCCGCGGCCGCACCGCGTCGCCGAAGGGATCGCGGCCGGTGTTGCCGACGGTCCAGAGTCCGAAGGTGAAACGGTCGGCGGGCGTCGGTTTGAAGGCAGACATGGGCGCGCTCGGGGACAGGGGCAGCGGCCCATGCTAAGCGCGCCGGCCGAGGCCGGGGCCGGCCCGCCGGCAGGGCGGGCCAGCCGGTGTGGCCGGCGGAGGGCGGCCCAAAGGCGTGCGCAGCGCTGAAATCGCGGCTCGGGCGCGGCCCGAGCCGGGCGGCGCTCCGCCCGTCAACCGGCGGGCACGAAGTCCCCGTCGTGCAGGTCGAGCTCGCGCACGCCGCGCTCGCGGCGCACCCGATCGACCTCGTGGCGGATCTTGTCCATCACCGCCAGGGAGTCCGGGATACCCGGCAGCACCAGGGTCGGCGTGCTGGCGTCGCTGGTGACCATCACGACCGTGCCCAGGCCGACCAGGCGCTGCAACAGCGGCTGATTCAAGGTGATGTCCTTGACCCGGTACAGCTCCAGATCGTCGAGGGTCTTGTTGAGGATCCCGCTCGAGAGCCGCAGGCGCAGGTTGGTCAGGGTCCAGCGCGTCGTCTGAACGCGCAGGTACTGGTAGATCGCCAGCGGAATCGGGACCACCAGCAGGCAGGCCAGGAACCAAGGGAAATTGGTCCACTGGCTCGGGCGGCCCTCCCAGAGGACCTGTTCGGGGTTGGAGGTGGGGGCAGGCATGGGGTAGGAGCGGGGCGAGCGCGCCGGGCGAGCCGTCGCTGGCGCAACGGCATCAGGGTACGCCGGGGCCCTCCGGCTCATTGGCGCCGACCTGCGGGCCGGCGCCGTATTCCTGGAGGTACAGCACCAGGCGCAGGTCGAACTCGAGCTGGTCGTAGTCGGGCTCCATCGCCCGGCACAGGCGATAGAAGGCCGGGCTGTGGTCGAACTCCTTGAGGTGCGCCAGCTCATGGACCAGCACCATGTGCAGGAACTCGGGCGCCAGGTCCCGGAACAGGCCCGCGATGCGGATCTCGCGTTTGGTGGCGAGGCGCCCGCCCTGGACGCGGGCCAGGCGCGAATTGAGGCCCAGGGCGAACTCCCGGGCGGTCAGGTGGTCGTCG